>JAUIJI010000041.1 GCA_030431435.1 Alphaproteobacteria bacterium
ACCACCCGCAACACCCACCGACCGCACGGCCAGCGTGGCGAGACGCTTGTCCGAAAAGCCCATGGCCTTCAGGCGACGCAATTCAGCCGCATTATTCGGCAGGCCTTCCTTCGAGATGTGCTTTTCTGCGGCAATAATCTCTTCGATATGGCGCAGGAACCACGGATCGTAATGCGTGATCTGCTGGATTTCCTCCATGGTGAAGCCTTCGCGGAAGGCCTGACCCACCATCAGCAAGCGATCCGGAGTGGCGCGCGAAAGCGCGGCGGTGATCTCGTCCCGCCCTGCCCCTTCAAGCTCGACCACGCGGTTAAACCCGTCGAGCCCGGTTTCGAGGCCTCGCAGCGCCTTCTGCATCGATTCCTTGATGTTGCGGCCAATCGCCATGACTTCACCGACGGACTTCATCGCCGTGGTCAAATCATTCTTCGCGCCCTTGAACTTCTCGAAAGCAAAGCGCGGGATCTTGGTGACCACGTAATCGATGGTCGGCTCAAAGCTGGCGGGCGTTGCGCCGGTGATCTCGTTGGTGATCTCGTCCAGCGTGTAACCCACGGCGAGCTTCGCCGCGACCTTGGCGATGGGGAAACCGGTGGCCTTCGATGCCAGCGCCGATGAACGCGACACGCGCGGGTTCATCTCGATCACGATCAGGCGGCCGTCCTTGGGATTGACCGCGAACTGCACGTTCGAACCGCCCGTTTCCACGCCCACTTCGCGCAGCACGTTCAGGCTGGCGGTGCGCATGATCTGGTATTCCTTGTCCGTCAGCGTCAACGCCGGGGCCACGGTGATGGAATCGCCGGTGTGCACGCCCATCGGATCGACGTTCTCGATCGAACAGATGATGATGCAGTTGTCGTTCTTGTCGCGAACGACCTCCATCTCATATTCTTTCCACCCCAGCAGGCTTTCCTCGATCAGCACCTCGGTGGTGGGGCTGGCTTCGAGGCCGGAGCGGACGATGGCTTCGAACTCGCCTTTGTTATAGGCGATGCCGCCGCCGGTGCCGCCCATGGTGAAGCTGGGGCGGATGATCGCCGGAAGGCCGGTGCGTTCGAGCACGGCATAGGCCTCGTCCATATTGTGCGCCGTGCCGCTGCGCGCGCTTTCGAGGCCGATCTTGTCCATCGCATCGCGGAAACGCATGCGGTTTTCCGCCTTGTCGATCACGTCCGCCTTGGCGCCGATCATTTCCACGCCGTATTTCTCCAGCGTGCCCATCTCTTCCAAGGCCAGCGCGCAGTTCAGCGCGGTCTGACCGCCCATCGTAGGCAGCAAAGCGTCAGGACGTTCCTTGGCGATGATCTTGGTGACGATATCCGGCGTGATCGGCTCGACATAGGTCGCATCGGCCATGTCCGGATCGGTCATGATCGTGGCCGGATTGGAATTGACCAGGATGACACGATAGCCGTCTTCCTTCAGCGCCTTGATCGCCTGGCTACCGGAATAATCGAACTCGCAAGCCTGGCCGATGATGATCGGGCCAGCGCCAATGACGAGGATGGAGGAGATGTCTGTACGTTTGGGCATTAGTTGCTCGTCATAATTTCAAAATTGATCGAAGGCGCGGGAAGAGACTGATCTACGACCGCGACCGACTGTATTTGCGGTAGTCGGCGCAACTCAGTTTGGGCACACCCGACCTGAGAAGATTGAAGCTCACTTGCACCAGTGATCATAGCGTTGCCTTCACCGTCATGCGCGAGCGCGAACTGCGGCAGATCACATTCATATGTAATGTTGGCGAACTGGAAGCCTATGTTCGTTTCGGGATCAAAGCCGGTTGCACCAAGCATCATCGGCGGGTCGATTTCGCGTTCGATCAAGAAATCTGCGATGCACGACATCTTATGGTCGGCACCTTCTTCGCTTGCATCATGCCAAAGCGTGAAAGGCGACTGATCGGGCATATTGCTAGGTGCAATCGCAGCGCTTTCAAAGCCGCAATCCGAGGCAGCAGCGATCAGATCCTCAGCAGAAGCCTTTCTAGCCGAACAACCAGATGAGATCAGCGCAATAGGGATAGAGATGACGACAGCCCTCACCCCAACATCCCCACGAACTTCTCGAACAGGTAGAAGCTGTCCTGCGGTCCCGGCGATGCTTCGGGGTGGTACTGCACACCGAACGCCCGCTTGCCTGTGATCGAAATCCCGCAGTTGGAACCGTCGAACAGTGACTTGTGCGTTTCCACCACGTTGTCAGGCAGCGTGTCGGTATCGACCGCGAAGCCGTGGTTCATGCTGGTGATTTCCACGAGGCCTTCGCTGTCGCCCCAGTCAGCGCCGAGGCGCTGGACGGGATGGTTCGCACCGCGGTGGCCCTGGTGCATCTTCACCGTCTTCGCGCCAGCGGCGAGCGCGAGCATCTGGTGGCCAAGGCAGATGCCGAACATCGGCATGTCGCGATCCAGCAGCGCCTTGATCACCGGCACGGCGTAGACACCCGTTGCTGCCGGATCACCCGGGCCGTTCGACAGGAACACGCCATCGGGACCCAGCGCGAGGATATCCTCCACCGGCGTCTTGGCGGGCACCACGGTGACGCGGGCACCGGCACGCACGAGGTTGCGGAAGATATTGTCCTTCGCGCCGTAATCGATCGCCACCACATGCGGTTTGGCATCGCGCGAGGCGCGGCCATAGCCGTGGCCCAGCTGCCAGTATCCGCCTTCCCAGCTTTCCTGCTTGGGGCGAGTCACGCGCTGGGCAAGGTCCATGCCTTCAAGGCCGGGCCATTCCTGCGCGCGCTGCAGCAGCGCATCGATATCGAACTTGCCATTGGGGTCATGCGCGATCACCGCATTGGGCGCGCCCAGCTGGCGGATGCGGCGGGTCAGCGCGCGGGTATCGACGCCGGAAATGCCGATCTTCTCATGCCCGCGCATCCACTCGACGAATTCACGCTCGGCGCGGAAGTTCGATTGCTTGGTCACTTCCTCGCGCACCACGCAGCCCACGGCGCTCTCGACTGCGCTTTCCACGTCCTCGGCATTGGTGCCGACATTGCCGATATGCGGGAAGGTGAAGGTGACTATCTGCGCCGCGTAGGAGGGATCGGTCATCACCTCCTGGTATCCGGTCATCGAAGTGTTGAAGCACACCTCGCCAACCTGGCTGCCGGTGGCGCCGAAGCCCTTGCCCCAGATGACGGTGCCATCGGCCAGAACCAATACCCCCGTCGCGTCTTTAGGTTGCGCAGACGAAGAGGCGGAAAAGGCCATGGTGGGCTCCCGAAACAAGTGATACCGGCGATGTTGCTAAGGTGTGGCGGCTAGACCCCGCACCTGATTCCGTCAAGCCGCGTTTGGCCAGTAATTTGACTAAATGCTGCGTTTGCGTATCGCAGCCGCAAACCATCCACAGGAAAGTGCCCAAAATGCTTCGCGAAACGATCAAGACCGAGACCATTGCCGCCATGAAGGCAGGCGACAAGCCGCGCACCGCCGCGCTGCGCCTGATCGGGGCCAAGATCAAGGACCGCGATATCGAGATGCGCACCGGCAAGGGGCCGGAGAATGACGACGATATGGTGGTCGAGGTCCTGCAAAAGATGGCCAAGCAGCGCCGCGAATCGATTCAGATGTACGAAGATGGCGGCCGCCAGGAACTCGCTGACCAGGAAAAGGGCGAACTGGCGGTAATCGAGGAATTCCTGCCGCAGATGATGAGCGAGGAAGAGACCAGGGCCGCCATCGAACAGGTGAAGGCCGATGTCGGCGCGGAAGGCCCCAAGGACATGGGCAAGGTAATGGCCGAACTGAAGGCCCGCCACGGCTCCGTGCTCGACATGAGCAAGGCCAGCGGAATGGTGAAGGCGGCGCTTTCGTAAGCCGCTTACACTCCCCTCCCGCTTGCGGGAGGGGCCGGGGGAGGGAATGTTGGGCAAGCAGCACGGGCAGGACAATGGCTACAACCGTCCAACCGCCCAATCGCGTGAACTTAGATCCAATCCCACCGATGCCGAACGAACACTCTGGTCAGCGCTGCGTTCACGTCAGGTTGCGGGCACCAGGTTCAACCGCCAATATCCCGTCGGCCCCTATATCTGCGATTTCGTTGCGAGAAGTGCTGGGCTGGTGATCGAGGTTGATGGTGGCCAGCACGCATTCCAAACTGCGCAGGACAAGAAGCGAACAGACTATATTGAAGCGCGTGGCTATCGCCTCCTTCGCTTCTGGAACAACGATGTCCTCTCAAATCTTGAGGGCGTTGTTGCACAAATAGAGCAAGAACTGGCAAAACTGGGCAAGCGCGACATGTCAAAACCTCAGGGAAGCGATTGGTGACAAGCGAAGGCTCAGTTGTGCACATGCCCTCCCCCAACCCCTCCCGCGAGCGGGAGGGGGGTTAAGAGGTGGCCCTCTCACCTCAATGGCTGGATGAATTGCGTTCGCGTGTCACGCTTTCGAGCGTGATCATGCGCACGACCAAGCTCCAGCGCGCGGGGCGCGAGTGGAAGGCCTGCTGCCCGTTCCATAACGAGAAGACGCCCAGCTTCACCGTCAATGACCAGAAGGGTTTCTACCACTGCTTCGGCTGCCAGGCGCATGGCGACGTTATCAGCTGGATGACGGACCAGCGCGGCCTTTCTTTCATGGATGCGGTGAAGGAACTGGCAGCGGAAGCGGGCATGGAAGTGCCGCAACCCGATCCGCGCGAGCGCGAGAGGGCGCAGGAACGCGCAGGGCTGCACGATGTGATGCAGGCCGCGCAGGACTGGTTTGTGCAGAACCTCCGTTCCCCGCAAGGCCAGCAAGCGCGCGATTACCTGAAGAAGCGCGGGTTCAATGAGCGGACGATTGAGCGGTTCGGCTTCGGCTTCGCACCTGATGATCGCGGCGCGCTCAAGGCCGCCCTTTCCCGCTTCGAAGTGCCGATGCTGGTCGAGGCGGGCCTGCTGATCTCCGTCGAGGATCGCAATCCCTATGACCGCTTCCGCGGTCGTCTGATGCTTCCCATTCAGGACGCACGCGAGCGGGTGATCGCGTTTGGCGGACGCATCCTGGAGGACAAGGAGGGCGCGCCGAAATACCTCAACAGCCCGGATACGCCTCTCTTCGACAAGGGCCGCACGCTCTACAACATTCACCGCGCTGGCCCTGCGAGCCGCAAGTCCAACCGCGTGGTGGTGGTAGAAGGCTATATGGACGTGATCGCCCTCGCCGCTGCGGGTTTCGAGGACGCCGTAGCGCCGATGGGCACTGCGCTCACCGAAAACCAGATCGAGCTGCTATGGCGCATGGTGGACAAGCCCGTGCTGTGTTTCGATGGCGATGCGGCGGGCAAGCGCGCGGCGATGAAGGCAATTGCGCGCACCCTGCCCCAGCTGCGCCCCGGCCATTCCATGCAGATCGTGCAATTGCCCGCTGGCGTCGATCCTGACGATCTGATCCGCCAGCAAGGCTCAGCCGCGATGGACAAGCTGCTCGCCAGCCCCAAGCCGATGCTCGACCTGCTGTGGGAGCATGAGCGCGATGCCCTGCCCCTCACCTCGCCTGAAGACAAGGCGGGCCTCAAACAGCGTCTGCTCGACCATGTCGACGCGATCGGACATCCCGATATCAAGTCGCTCTACCGCCGTGATCTGATGGACCGCTATTCCGAATTCGCTTTCCCCAAGCGCGAGTTCCAGCCACGCGGCAAATGGCAACCCGGGCGCAATGCCAAGCCGTTTTCAGCTGGTCACACTCCGCAAATGACCGATGCCTTGCGCAAGGGCACCAGCGCAAGCAGGCGCGACATGCTCCTGCAGGCCGTTCTGGCAGGACTTGCGCGCTATCCGGACCAGGTCGAACCGCAAGCCGAAAAGCTGCTGCGGCTCTCTCGCGCGCACCCGCAAACCGCCGCGGCTGTGGATTATTTGCTCGAAACTGCCGAAACCCTTGAAGCAGGTGAAAATTCGCCCATATTCGCTGAAGGCATCCTGCCGCCGCCGCCGGATAACACCCGTTTCTCCTTCCTGATGGAAGGTTCCGATCCGGACGACGCGAGGGAGGATCTGGCAGAAGCGATTGCCCTTCTGGTCGAAAGGCCGGAGCTTGAGGCGGCAATTGCTGCGGCCACTGCCCTTTTCGATAGCGACCCGGAAGGTGCGTTTGCAGAGCAGCAACGCTTGCGCAAACGAAAGCTGGAAATCGAGTCGCGACTCGGGCAAATGGCACGTAAACGGGCTGCGGAAGCAGTGACTGATGAATTGACCGCTGGCGAGCATGACAGCTCTACCAACGAACAGGAAACGGATTGAACACGCGATGGCGTCTGAAGCCAAGACAAAACAGAACGATGATGCGCCGCTGATCGACCTGAATGAATCGTCTATCAAGAAGATGATCGCGAAGGCCAAGCGCAAGGGCTACATCACCTATGATGAGCTGAACGAAGCGCTTCCCAGCGACCAGATGAGCCCTGACCAGATCGAGGACATCCAGACCGCGATTTCCGAAATGGGTGTGCAGATCGTCGAGAGCGACGAGGATGCGCAGGACGACGACAACGACGGCCCGGAAGAAATCGCCGCTGATGATTCCGATGCCGACGAGAAGAAGAACGTCCCCGAAAAAAAGAAGGCCACCTCCACCGGCGAACGTACCGATGACCCGGTGCGCATGTACCTGCGCGAAATGGGCGCGGTGGAACTGCTCAGCCGCGAAGGCGAGATCGCCATCGCCAAGCGCATCGAGGCTGGCCGTGACACGATGATCATCGGCCTGTGCGAAAGCCCGATCACCTTCCACGCCATCATCATGTGGTCCGAAGCGCTCAACAATGAAGAGATGCAGCTTCGCGAAATCCTCGACCTTGACGCCATGCTGTCAAAGGAACCGCCCGTCGACAAGATGGAAGAGGGCAGCGAGGACGACGACGATGGCGAAATCTCGGAAGAGACCGCCGGCCCCACCATCCGTGACGACGATGACGACATGGATGACGAGGAAGAGGATAGCGACGACGAGGACGGCGAGGAAGGCTCTTCCCGCCGCCGCGAAGACGATGACGAGGAAGACAACACCATGTCCCTCGCCCAGATGGAAGCGGCCCTCAAGCCTGACGCTCTTGAGCGTTTCGCTCGCATCACCGACCTGTTCAAAAAGTTCGAGAAGCTGCAGGCCGAGCGCGTGGAAGTACTCGCCAATGGTGACGATTTCCCCAAGGCGAAGGAAAACAAGTACGAAAAGCTGCGCGAGGAACTGACAGCAGAGGTCGAGTCCGTGCAGTTTCACGCCACCAAGATCGAGTATCTGGTGGACAATCTCTACGCCTTCAATCGCCGCCTCACCGCGCTTGGCGGCCAGATGCTGCGCCTTGCCGAACGTCACAAGGTCAAGCGTGTCGATTTCCTCAAAGCCTATGTCGGCAATGAGATGGATGACACCTGGCTGACCGCGAATGCCAAGAAGGACAAGAAATGGGCTGCCTTCGCCGAGAAGGAAGCTGACGCTGTCGAGCGCATCCGTGCGGAAATCGCGGATATCGCGGCGCAGACAGGCATGAGCCTCAACGAATTCCGCCGCATCGTGAACATGGTCCAGAAGGGCGAGCGCGAGGCGCGCATCGCCAAGAAGGAAATGGTCGAGGCGAACCTGCGTCTGGTGATCTCCATCGCCAAGAAATATACCAACCGCGGACTGCAGTTCCTTGACCTGATCCAGGAAGGCAACATCGGCCTGATGAAGGCGGTCGACAAGTTCGAGTATCGCCGCGGCTACAAGTTCAGCACCTACGCCACATGGTGGATCAGGCAGGCGATCACCCGCTCGATCGCGGACCAGGCGCGCACGATCCGCATCCCGGTCCATATGATCGAGACGATCAACAAGCTGGTGCGCACAAGCCGCCAGTTCCTGCACGAGCAGGGCCGCGAACCCACTCCGGAGGAAATGGCAGAGCGCCTGTCCATGCCGCTGGAAAAGGTGCGCAAGGTGATGAAGATCGCCAAGGAGCCGATCTCCCTCGAAACGCCGATTGGCGACGAGGAAGACAGCCACCTGGGCGATTTCATCGAGGACAAGAACGCCGTGATCCCGGTCGATGCCGCGATCCAGGCCAACCTCAAGGAAACCGTCACCCGTGTGCTGGCATCGCTCACTCCGCGTGAAGAACGCGTGCTGCGCATGCGCTTCGGTATCGGCATGAACACCGATCACACGCTGGAGGAAGTCGGCCAGCAGTTCTCGGTTACCCGCGAACGTATCCGCCAGATCGAGGCGAAGGCGCTACGCAAGCTCAAGCACCCGAGCCGCAGCCGCAAGATGCGCAGCTTCCTCGACCAGTAATTACCCGGAAAAGCCCCGCCCTCCAGCGGGGTTTTTCAATGCTGGACCTGCATCGAGACAGGGTGCATTCTCGTCCGATGGAGAGGGGTTACGATTACATCGTGATCGGTGCTGGTTCGTCCGGTGCCGTAGTGGCGGCTCGCTTGAGCGAGGATCCCGCCGTGTCCGTGCTGCTGCTGGAGGCAGGCGGGCCGAACCGCCACCCCTTGCAGCTGATGCCCCTCGCCTTCCCGCGCGTCGCCTTGGGCAATATCGGCACGTGGCAGTTCGAAAGCGAGCCGGAACCGGCGCTCGATGGCCGCACCCTCGGCATTCCGCGCGGAAGGACGCTGGGCGGGACATCCTCGATCAACGCGATGATCGCAGTACGCGGCAACCGGCGCGATTTTGACGATTGGGCGGCGCACCAGCTTCCGGGCTGGAGCTATGACGAGGTGTTGCCTTACTTCAGGAGATCGGAAAACCACTGGAATGGTGCCAGCGAACATCATGGCACCGGCGGCCCTGTTACCATCACGAGGATGCAGCATCCCGATATCCTGTGGGAGGCGCATCGCGATGCCGCGATTGCCGCCGGCATCCCGCTCAATGACGATCCCAATGGCGCGGAACAGGACGGAGTCAGCCGGATGGAATCGACCGTGGCCAATGGACGCAGGGCAAGTACCGCCCGCGCTTATCTCGCTTCGGCGATGGGGCGGCCCAATCTCACTATCCAGACAGGGGCTTTGGTGCATCGTCTGGTAATAGAGAATGGTTGTGCGGTGGCGGTAGAGTTTTCAGTCAATGCCGAGCTGCAAAACGTGCGAGCTGATCAGGAAATCGTGCTCTCAGCCGGTGCTTACGGCTCGCCGCAGATCCTGATGCTTTCCGGCATAGGCAAGGCAGATGACCTGCGCGAACACGGTATCGAGGTCGTGCATGACCTGCCAGGCGTGGGCGCGGAGCTGGCCGATCATCCGGTGGTGATCAACGAGTGGGACCTCAGGGAGGACCACGGCCTTACGAAACACCTGCGCTTCGATCGCGCTGCCTTTGCCGCCGCGCAGTGGTATATCAAGGGCACAGGCCCCTTCGCGCAAACCGGCACGCTGGCCAATATTTTCACCCGCCTCAAACCCGATGCAGACCGGCCCGACGTGCAGATGATGTGTCTGCCGCTTTCAGGCGATGCAAAGCTGTGGGCTCCCGGCATGGGAAAGCCCGTCAGCCGAATATCGGTGCGCACCGGCTACCTGCCGCTGAAGTCACGCGGATGGGTGAAACTGCGCAACAAGGACCCGCGCAGCGCGCCCCGTATCTTCCTCAACATGTTTTCTGCGCCCGGCGACATGGAAGGCATGGTGCAATCGATTCACCTCACCCGCGATATCTACAGCCAGCCTCCGCTGGCAAAGCTGATCGCACGCGAGAACCTGCCGGGAGAGGCTTGCCGCACGGATGCTGAATTAGCCGAATTCGTCCGCCAGACAGCAACCCATCGCGCGCATCCCGGCTGCTCCTGCCGCATGGGCCATGACGCGGGTGCCGTGGTCGATCACGAGTTGCGCGTGCACGGGATCGAAGGCTTGCGCATCGCTGATGCCTCGGTGATGCCGAGCTTGCCGCGCGGCAACCCCAACCTCGCCTGCATCATGATCGGCGAGAAGGCGGCGGACATGATCCGCTCGCAACCCACCGCCTGATCATGCTTCTTCCGGTACCCAGACTGCACCCTTGATGTAGCTGACAAGCCCGTCTGCATTCAATTTGTAGTGGATGTAGATTCCACCGGCACCGTGACGCCAACGGGAATAGGCGTCATGCCTGAATACCCGCGCGCGTCCAGTTCTTCCTGGGACAGTTCCTTCAACCCGGTAAAATGAATCGCCACATTGTCGATAAATCCATTCCTTCCCGGAAAGAACTCCTTGAATTCAACCTCTTCGCGGCAAAACTCGTGAAAGAAGGCGTAGAATTCGCGAAACGCCTTTTTCCCCCGCACAGCAAAGCCCGCATTCTCCAGCACGAAGTCATCGGCAAAGAAGCTCTCCAGCGTGTCATAGTCGCGTGCATTGAAGGCGGAAATGTAGCGGTGATAGTCGTCTTCGGTCATGCCATCGTGCTACAGCGACACAAGCGGGGGAGAAAGCCTGTATCGAGCGGTTTTTGCGGTAGCATCCCGCGACGCTAGTCCCTATGTGCGCCACCATGAAGATAGCGATTGCATCGGATCACGCCGCTTTCGACCTTAAACAGGACCTGGCAGAAAGCTTGCGCGAATGGGGGCACGAGGTTGTCGACCTCGGACCCGATAGTGCTGACCGCGTGGATTATCCCGATTTCGGTTACCGTTTGGCAGAAACGATCGCTGCTGGTGATGCGGAGCGTGGTGTCGCCCTTTGCGGATCGGGCATCGGCATTTCCATGGCGGTGAACCGCCATCCCGCAGCCCGCTGTGCACTGGTGAACGACCCCTATTCGGCGGCCCTCTCGCGCGAGCATAACGACGCAAATGTCATTGCCATGGGCGCGCGACTGATCGGCCCTGACATGGCCCGCACATGCCTGCAGACATTCCTTGTCGCCGAGTTCCAGGGCGGCCGCCACGCCGGCCGCGTTGCCAAGCTGACCGAACCCACACTATCCACTACCCCGCAGGAAAACGCCTGATGTCCACTCTCTCCAATCCCGCACACAATGATGCGCTGAACCGTTTCTGGCAGGAAAGCCTCGAGCAATCCGATCCCGAAGTGCACGGCATCATCGGTCGCGAGCTTGGTCGCCAGCGCGACGGCATCGAACTGATCGCCAGCGAGAACGTGGCCAGCCCCGCCGTTCTGGAAGCCACCGGCAGCGTCTTCACGAACAAATATGCCGAGGGCTATCCGGGCAAGCGCTATTACGGCGGCTGCGACTTTGCGGACGAGGTGGAGACGCTCGCGATCGAGCGCGCGAAGAAGCTGTTCGGCTGCAATTTTGCCAATGTGCAGCCCAATTCGGGCTCGCAGATGAACCAGGCGGTGTTCCTTGCCCTGCTCAATCCGGGCGACACCTTCATGGGGCTCGACCTTGCCAGCGGCGGACACCTGACTCACGGATCACCGGTCAACATGAGCGGCAAGTGGTTCAATGCCGTGCCCTATGGCGTGCGCAAGGAAGACGAGCGGCTGGACATCGACCAGGTTCGTGACCTTGCCCGCAAGCACAAGCCCAAGCTGATCATCTCCGGTGCCACCGCCTATCCCCGCACATGGGACTTTGCCGCCTTCCGCGAGATTGCCGACGAAGTGGGCGCTTACCTGCTGGCGGACATGTCGCACTTTTCCGGTCTTGTGGCTGGCGGTGCGCATCCCAACCCCTTCCCGCATGCCCACATCGTCACCAGCACCACGCACAAGAGCCTGCGCGGTCCGCGTTCGGGCATCATCCTGTGGAATGACGAGGAACTGACTAAGCCGCTCAACATGGCGGTCTTCCCCGGGATGCAGGGCGGCCCGCTGATGCATGTCATCGCTGGCAAGGCCGTGGCCTTCGGTGAAGCGCTGCGCCCTGAGTTCAAGACCTATGCTGCCTCCATCGTGGAGAACGCCAAGGCGCTGGCCGCAAGCCTTGAGGAATCGGGCCTGCGCGTTGTCTCCGGCGGTACGGACAACCACCTGATGCTCGTGGACCTGAGCCCCAAGGACGTGACCGGCAAGGCTGCCGAAAACGGCCTCGACCGCGCATTCCTCACCTGTAACAAGAACGGCATCCCGTTCGACACCAAGTCGCCCTTCGTGACCTCCGGTGTCCGGCTCGGTACGCCTGCGGGCACCACACGCGGTTTCGGCCCGGCGGAATTCCGCAAGGTCGGGCAGATGATCGCCGAAGTAGTCGATGGCATGAGCCGGAATGGCGAAGAAGGCGATGCGCAGGTTGAAGAGCGTATCCGTCGGCAGGCTGCCGAACTATGCGAGGCGTTTCCTGTCTACCCCGGAAGGTAAGAACCGATGACCGATCCCGAAAAGCCCATCGACAGCCGCATCCTCGTAGATGCGATCGAAGAAGCGAAGGACATCGGTCGTGAAGGCATGGCGCATCCATCTACCCGGCCTGTACTGACCGGCGCTGCCGTGGGCGCGGTAGCTGGCTGGGTGCTGCCGGTTGTCGGGCCGATCCTTGGCGGCGTCGCCGGGGCCGGCTTCATGCTCTACAAGCGCGTGCGCCCCTGACCTGCCATGCGTTGCCCCTTCTGCGCCCATGATGACAGCCAGGTGAAGGACTCGCGTCCGACCGAGGACAACACCGCGATCCGCCGCCGCCGCCAGTGTGAAAGCTGTGGAGCCCGCTTCACCACGTTCGAGCGCGTCCAGCTGCGCGATGTCACCATTGTGAAGAGCGATGGCAAGCGCGAGAGCTTCGACCGCTCCAAGATCGAGAAATCGGTCAGCCTCGCCTGCCGCAAGCGCGGGATCGAACAGGAGCGGATTGCCCAGCTCGTCTCCGGCATCCAGCGGCAGGTGGAAACCGCTGGCGAGAGCGAAATGCCCGCCTCGCGCATCGGCGAAATGGTGATGGACGGGCTGATGCAGATCGACAGTGTTGCCTATATCCGCTTCGCATCGGTCTATCGCGATTTCAGCGAAGCCAAGGATTTCCAGGATTTTGCCAGCCAGGTCCGCGATGTCGGGGGAGACTAGGAACCCGGTTATCGTCCTGGTCAGGCCGCAACTGGGCGAGAATATCGGCAAGGCCGCCCGTGCGATGTTGAACTTCGGGCTCACCGAAATGCGGCTTGTCGCGCCGCGCGATGGCTGGCCCAATCCTTCCGCTGGTCCGGCAGCGGCAGGTGCTGACTTCATCCTCGACGAAGCACGGGTTTTCGAAACCACAGCCGAGGCCGTGGCCGATTGCGCGCATGTCTATGCCACCACGGTGCGCAAGCGCGGCGTGACCAAGCCGGTCGTCACGCCAGAGGAAGCCGCCAAGGAAATCGCGGTCCAGGAAGGCCGCAGCGCGATCCTGTTCGGGCCGGAGCGTTCGGGCCTTGAAACAGAGGATGTGGCGCTGGCCCGTTCGATCCTCACCGCGCCGATCAACCCGGAATTCGGTTCGCTCAACCTCGCGCAGGCGGTGATCCTGTGCGCTTACGAATGGTCCAAGCATTGTGACCTTGTCCAGCCCACGCAGGAAGAGCTGCTGCCTCCCGCCCCTCAGGAAGAGCTTGAAGGGCTGATCGCCCATCTCGACCGCATGCTGGAACCCAAGGGCTATTTCCTGCCCGAAGCACGCGCGGATTCAACACGCCGCACGCTGCGTTTACTGCTCACCAAGCCCGGCTGGAACCATCTGGAGGTGCGCACCTTGCGCGGTGTTCTGAGCAGTCTCGAACGGCAAGCTCGCAAGCCCGAGTAAGTTGCCAAATGGCAACGCGGCTACAGGTTGCGACATATTCATCCTCAACTTGCTACCTGCAATAGTGTAGGCAAGCACGCGTGTGAGGGAGAAACACGATGAAATTCCATATAATTGCCGCAGCCACGCTGACATTCGGCACCACCGCTGCACTGGCGCAGGACCCGGGTGAGGACGCCGCCCGTTCGCAGGCAGCGCAAGCAACACAGCAGGAAGACGAGGCCGAAGAAGTAGAGGACGATCGCGGCAGCGAAGTCGTCTGCCGGACGGAGCGCGTCACCGGGTCACTCACGCGCCGCACGCGTACCTGCCTCACCCGTGATGAATGGGATATCGTGGAACGTCGCACCAAGGATGAGCTCGACCGCATGGGACGCAACGCTTCTGGCAGCCAGTGCATCCCGGACGATCCGTTCCGCGGCCGTTGCTGATCTGAACAGGCACAAACCCTGATCAGGGGAGAGATAAAATGAAACTTCACCTTATTGCCGCTGCAACATTGGCATTCGGCACCACCGCTGCTTTCGCGCAGGACCGTGATGATGAGACTGCCGCAGCGCAAGCGGTCCAGGCTTCGCAGCAGGAAGACGAAATTGAAGAGGAAGAGGATGATCGCGGAAGCGAAGTGGTCTGCCGCACAGAGCGTGTGACCGGCTCGCTCACCCGCAGGAACCGCACCTGCCTGACCCGCGACGAATGGGACCTTGTTGAACGGCGCACCAAGGATGAGCTGGACCGCATGGGCCGCAATGCATCCGGCAGTCCCCAGCTTTGCAACGATCCTACAAGGCCCACTTGCTAACAAGCACTGGCGTTGCAAGCTCATCAGGCTTGACTTCCCTGCACGCGCAGGTAAACGCGCGCCTTCACTTCGTCTGACCGCCTGATCGGCGGGATTTCGATTGGCCCCGCACCCCGGTGAAGCGGTGGCCGCATCATGGAACTGCCATGGTGGTGCAATGCCGGGTTGAAGCGCCACCAGCGGGGTGGCGACGCAAATTTGGAGTAGACCATGACGAAGCGCACCAGCGCCAAGCACAAACTCGACCGTCGTATGGGCGAAAACATCTGGGGTCGCCCGAACTCCCCGGTCAACAAGCGTTCCTATGGCCCCGGCCAGCACGGCCAGCGCCGCAAGGGCAAGATGTCCGACTATGGCCTGCAGCTGCGCGCCAAGCAGAAGCTCAAGGGCTACTACGGCGACGTCACCGAAAAGCAGTTCAAGCGCACCTACAAGGAAGCGTCTGCGATGAAGGGCGACACCGGCCAGAACCTGATCGGCCTGCTCGAGCGTCGCCTCGACATGATCGTGTACCGCGCCAAGTTCGCGCCGACGATCTTCGCAGCCCGCCAGATCGTTTCGCACGGCCATATCCGCGTGAACGGCGTGAAGTGCAACATCGCAAGCCGTCGCATCAACGTGGGTGACGTGATCTCGCTGGGTGACAAGGCCAAGGAGATGGCCCTGGTCATCGAAGCACAGAGCCTGCCCGAGCGTGACATTCCCGACTATGTGTCGGTCGATGGCACCGACAAGGTGACCTACACCCGCGTTCCCACGCTGGACGAGGTTCCCTATCCGGTGACCATGGAACCGAACCTGGTGGTCGAGTTCTACTCGCGCTGATCCTGCGGGACAAAGCGAACAAACGGGGCGGTCCTTCTGGGCCGCCCTTTTTGTTTGTGCTCTCAGGAAAACCTAGCGGCGATAAGCGATCCACAGGCTGACAGCGATGATCCCGGCGATCATGGCGGTCAGTACAAGGCCCCAGAACCAGTATGGCAGGAACAAGGCGCGGGCCATCTGCTCCGTATCGGAATACTGCGCACCCGCCGCGATCACACCGCCGCGCGAAAACAGGTAATCGAGGCTGACATAGGTGGAGATGCAGCCCTGTATTCCGCAGAACTTCAGTGCCAGCTGGCGGTGCCGGGGTGAAGCGAAGCCGGCAAATCCCAACAGCACCGCTGCAAGGATCGGCAGCACAATCCATCCCGTAAGCCCGTCTACAACGAGGACGGTCGACAGCAACAGTGCCGCAGCGAACAGCACAAGCGCAGCCACGCTGCCTTTTCGCCAACGCGATGCAATGATCAGCCCGCCGCCGGCGATTGCAGGGCCGAGCGGTCCGCCAGCGCTGATGAAGGCCCTGCCCAGTGGCGAGATATCCTGCGGCGGTAAGCTCATCGTGTAACCCGATCCGTCAGGCAGGATAACGAGGCTGACAAACTCCGCTCCGACCGCCATCCCCGCAAGCCCATGCCCCATTTCGTGGAACCACGTCGCCAGCAGGGTGAAAGGGTAAAGAACGATGGCAAGGGGTGAATGCCATAGCGCGAGCGTGACGGCCACGAAGATGGCGAGCCATTTCAGGCTCTCGGATCGTTCCTCGCCCTGCCGGATGCTGCTCACCCGAGGTAATTCCGCCGGAAGTCGGCCGCAAACGCTGCAAAGCGCCCCTCGGCAATCGCATCACGCATCGCCTGCATCAGATTCTGGTAAAAGGTGAGGTTGTGTTCCGTCACCAGCATGGCGCCGAGTATTTCGCCCGACTTGACGAGGTGATTGAGATAGGCGCGGGAATAGCTGGTGCAGGCAGAGCAGGAGCAATTCTCGTCCAGCGGGTTCGTATCCTCGGCATGGCGGGCATTGCGCAGGTTCACTGGCCCGTTCCAGGTGAAGGCCTGCCCGTTGCGGCCTGACCTTGTGGGCAGCACGCAATCGAACATGTCCACCCCGCGTTCCACCGCGCCGACAAGGTCATCGGGCTTGCCAACGCCCATCAGGTAACGCGGGGCATCCTCGGGCAGCATGCCGGGAGCGAAATCGAGCGTCGCGAACATCGCCTCCTGCCCCTCGCCCACGGCCAGGCCGCCAATGGCATAGCCATCGAAGCCGATCTCGCGCAGCGCCTCTGCAGACTGACGGCGCAGCTCTTCATCGAGGCAACCCTGCTGGATGCCGAATAATGCGCTGCGGGCCGCGTGCTCCTCGCCGCTGTCAAACCCGTCACGGCTGCGCTTTGCCCAGCGCATAGACAATTCCATGCTCGCCTTGATCTCGTCCAGCGGACGGTCAGCGCGCGGGCATTCGTCAAACGCCATCACGATGTCGGAGCCGAGCAGGCGCTGGATTTCCATGCTGCGTTCGGGGCTCAGCATATGGCGGCTGCCATCGAGGTGGCTTTTGAACTCCACCCCTTTCTCGGTGAGCTTGCGCAGTTCGGACAGGCTCATCACCTGGTATCCGCCGCTGTCTGTCAGGATCGGGCGGTGCCAGTTCATGAACCTGTGCAAGCCGCCCAGCTTCGCCACCCGCTCCGCACCGGGGCGCAGCATCAGGTGATAGGTGTTGCCGAGGATGATGTCCGCACCCAGCGCACGCACGGTTTCGGGCTTCATCGCCTTCACCGTTGCCGCCGTGCCAACGGGCATGAAGGCAGGCGTGCGGATGGTGCCGCGCTTCATGGCGATTTCGCCGGTACGGGCGTGCCCGTCTGTGGCCTTCAGGGTGAAGGCAAAGCGCGGCTTGTCAGAAGCCATAAACCAGCGTGAACCTTGTCAGCGTGTCGGTCGACACTGCGCCCACGGGCGGATTGCTGTCATATTCGTAAGTGTAGGACAGGCGTGCGGTCAGCGAATCGCTGATCTTGCCTTCCAGCCCGGTGACGAGGTTGAGCGTCACATTGTTGCTGTCCACTATTGCCACGGCGCTGCCACCTGCATCGGCCACGGCGTTGGTGTCCTGTGTCAGCTTGATCCGGTCACTGATGCGCCAGTCGAAGTCGAGCCCTGCCAGCGCAGCGATATTACTTTCGGAGGTGCCGTTCACAAACTCGGTCTTGCGCCAGGCGGGGCCAGCCTTCACGGCAAGGCTCAAGCCCTCATTGTCGATCACGCGATAGCCAAGGCCGCCGGAGAAGGAATAACGTCCGGAAAAGCCCTGGAACCTGTCACGCTCGTACTGGCCCAGCGCATAGGCGAAAAGCCGGTCATTGATCTGGTAGCGCGGCTCATACAGCGCGAGGAACTGCTCGCGGTCGGTCGCGCCGTTATTGCGGCGGAAATCGGCAGCAGCACGGAAACGGTGCTCCCAGTCGATACCTTTGCGATTGAGTTCGATCTGCGCGGTCAGGCCCATGGAATCGGTGTTGCCGGAGGACTGGAAAAAGCCGATCTGCCCTTCCCCGCTCCAGTTGTCGAACAGGCCCGCCTGGCGGATCGCCTGTTCCTCGGCGGCGGCCTCAGCTGCGGCCATTTCGGCTTGTTCGGACTGAAATGCTCCGAACATCGCGTCGATCTCGGCCACATCGTCGGGATTGGTGGCCTTTGCCACTTCGACCACCGCCTCGACCTTGTCAGCATCGCCGCTTTCGATGGCGGCATCGATCATCGCCCGCACGGGGTCAGGCAATTGGGCATGGGCAGGAGTAGCGGCCAGCAAGGCCAGCGGAATGATTGTGCTCGTGATCCTCATGCGCGCCGCGTTAGCGGCTCATTCGCGCAATCGCCACCCTGTCTTGAAGACCCAGGCAATAAACCCGACGCACAGCATCAGGAATGCCACGGTAAACCCGAAAGCCACGCCAATCGGCACGTCGGACGATCCGGTGAAGGTCCAGCGCAAGCCGTTGATCAGGTAGAAGATCGGGTTGAACTGGGCGACGGTACTCCACGGCTCGGCCAGCATATCGATCGAATAGAATGTGCCGCCAAGGAAGGTCAGCGGCATCAGGATCAGCATTGGCACAATCTGCAGCTTCTCGAAACCGTCAGCCCACAGGCCCAGGATAAAGCCGAACAGCGCAAAGGCTGCTGCGACCAGCACGATATACCCGATGGCCAGCAGTGGATGGGCAATGCTGTAATCCACGAAAACCCGGGCCGTGAGCAGGATAATCCCGGCGATGATCAGCGACTTCATGGCGGCTGCACCGACGAAACCGATGATCGTCTCCGTCACGCCGACGGGCGCGGAAAGCAGCTCGTAGATCGCGCCGGTGAACTTGGGCATGTAGATGCCGAAACTGGCGTTGGATGTGCTTTCGGACAGCAGCGTCAGCATGATCAGGCCGGGTACGATGAAGGCGCCGTAGCTGGCACCTCCGAATTGCGCGGGGTCCATCTGGCTACCGATCGCTGCGCCGAACACCACGATATAAAGCGAGGTGGTGAGCACGGGCGAAAGGATCGAACCGAAAGCCGTGCGGAAGAAGCGCATCAGCTCGTTCTTGAGGATGGCAATGGCACCGCGAATGTTCATGCCGCTTCCTCCTCGCGATCTTCCAGCAGGCCGACGAAAATCTCCTCCAGCGAGGATTCGTGGCTGTCGAGCCCGGTGAAGGCGATGCCGTTGCGGGTAAGGTCCTGAGCGAGTTCGGCGACGTCGCGCTTGCCCTGCCCTGTTCCGTCACCGCCGCGATAGACGAGCTTGCGCCCATCATCTTCCAGCACGACCGGATAAGCGGAAAGCGCAGACGGTATCACCTCCATAGGCTCTGCCAGCTCGAACACCGCCTCTGTCCGGCCCAGCTGCGCCATGATCGCATCCTTGTCGTCCGTCAGCAGGATCTGGCCCTTGTTGATCACGCCCACGCGGTCAGCCATTTCCTCGGCTTCCTCGATGTAATGGGTGGTGAGTATAATGGTGGTCCCGCGTTCGCGCAGAGCCTCGATCTGCTTCCACATGTCGCGCCGCAGTTCCACGTCCACGCCCGCCGTGGGTTCATCGAGGAACAGCAGGTCCGGCTCGTGGGAGAGCGCCTTGGCGATCATCACGCGGCGTTTCATCCCGCCTGATAGCTTGCGGATCGGCTCCTCCCGCTTGTCCCACAGGCTCAGCGAGCGCAGCACTTCCTCGATCTTGCCATCGTCTGGCGGGCAACCGAACATGCCGCGCGAATAGCGCACCTGGCGGATCACCTTGTCGAACATGTCGAAGCTCAGTTCCTGCGGCACCAGCCCGATACGGCGGCGCGCCTCGCGCCAGTTGGTGCGGATATCGCTGCCAAATGCGGTGATCGTGCCGCCGGTGGGGTTCACCAGTCCGCACACGGAGCCGATCAGTGTGGTTTTGCCGGCGCCATTGGGGCCAAGCAGCGCGAATATCTCGCCCTTGCGGATCTGCAGGTCGACACCGGCAAGCGCCTGCACGCCGCCCTTGTAGGTCTTCTCCAGACCGCGAATATCGAGAATCGTTTCGGAACTTGTCGTGACCATGGTGATGCATGTTGGCCAGCAGGAAAGGTTTTACAAGCGAACGGTTTTTGATGTGCCCCAATGATTGCTTGCGTCATCCATTGCAGACTTTGATCAAGGCAGCTTGAACGAAACAATCAGGAGCAAGCGCATGAAGGGCTATTTCGACAATATCGAGAAGGCGACCGAGGACAACGAACTGTTCCGCAAGGTTCTTTACACCGGCCACAATATCCAGCTGGTGCTGATGACGATCCAGCCCGGCGAGGAAATCGGCGCGGAAGTGCATGACGATCGCGACCAGTTCTTCCGCTTCGAGGCAGGCGAAGGAGAAGTGACGGTGGATGACAACGTCTATGCGGTGAAAGCGGACGACGCCGTGATCGTTCCTCAAGGCGCGCGCCACAATGTGCGGTGCACGGGATCAGAACCGCTCAAGCTGTACACGATCTACGGCCCGCCCGAGCATATCGATGGCACCGTGCACAAGACCTGCGCCGAGGCCGAAACCGCGCATGAGCATTTTGACGGGAAGACGACCGAGTAGCGATTAGCGTTCCGGCAGAAGCAGCGAGGAATCGCCGTAGCTGTAGAAGCGATACTCGTTTGCGATGGCGTGAGCATAGGCGGCCTGCATCCGGTCCAGCCCCATCAGCGCGCTGACCAGCATGAACAGCGTGGACTTGGGCAGGTGGAAATTGGTCATTAGCCCGTCCACTGCGCGAAACCTGTATCCCGGCGTGATGAAGATGGCGGTATCGCCTTCGAACGGGTGGATCCGGCCCTCCTCGTCCGCCGCGCTTTCCAGAAGGCGCAGGGCGGTGGTGCCTGCGGCGATGATCCGCCCGCCTTTTGCGCGCGCTTCGTTGAGCAGCGCGGCGGTTTCGGCATCGATCCGCCCGAATTCGGCGTGCATCTGGTGATCGGTGGTATCGTCTGCTTTCACCGGCAGGAATGTGCCTGCGCCCACATGAAGGGTGAGCGTGGTGCGGATTACGCCTGCATCGTCCAGCTCCTGCAGCAGGCGATCGGTGAAATGCAGCGATGCCGTGGGGGCAGCCACTGCGCCATCCTCTTTCGCGAAGATCGTCTGGTAATCCTTGCGGTCCTCCGCATCGGTTTCGCGCTTGCCGGCGATATAGGGCGGCAGCGGCATGCGCCCTGCCCGCTCCAGCAGCACTTCGACAGGTTCTTCACCACTGAAGGCGAGCGTGAAGCTGCCGTCCTCGTGGCGCTGCTCAGCCGTGGCGGAAACTCCGGCGGCGAATTCCAGCAGGTCGCCGGGCTTCACGCGTTTTGCGTTGCGGATGAAGGCCTGCCAGCGGCGCAAGTCTATGCGCTTGTGCAAGGTTACGCCGATACGCGCATCGCCACGCCTGCCTTCAAGCTGGGCGGGTATCACGCGGGTATCGTTGAACACCATCACATCGCCAGCGCGCAGGAGCTGCGGCAAGTCCCGCACGGTCTTGTCCGCGAAAGGCGCGGTGCTGCCGTCCACCAGCAGCATGCGCGCTGCATCGCGCGGGCGCACGGGGCGCAAGGCTATCCTTTCGGGAGGAAGCTCGAAATCAAACAGGTCAACGCGCATGGGCGGCCCTTATCCGCTCAATCGAGCTGCGCCAATGAGGATGCGCTCTATTCGCTGTCCGAATTGCTCAGCATGTCAGCCGAAAACACCTGCTGCTGGCGCGGAGCCTGCGGCATCAATTGCGGCACGTTGTCCGATGCGATGGATGCCTGCAGGATGCGCGTGGGATTGGCCGGCGGCTCGCCACGTTCGATGGCATCCACGCCTTCCATACCGTCAATCACACGGCCGAAATTGGTGTAGTTCCGGTCCAGCGCGAACCGCGGGTAGAAGACGATGAAGAACTGCGAATTGGCGCTGTCTTCACTTTGAGCGCGAGCCATGGACACACTGCCACGGACATGGGGGAACTGGTTGAACTCTTCCTCAAGGTCGGGAAGCGAGGATCCGCCCTGCCCTGTGCCGGTAGGATCGCCGGTCTGGGCCATGAAGCCATCGATCACGCGGTGGAAGATCACCCCGTTGTAAAAACCGCTGCGGGCCAGTTCCTTGACGCGCTCTACATGGCTCGGTGCCCATTCGGGAACCAGGCGGATGGCGACGCGTGTGCCATTGGACAGATCGAGGTAGAGGATGTTTTCCAGGTCCTCGGTCACGTCGTAATTGGCGGCAATCGGGATGCGCTCTGGCATTTGCTGTTCGGCAACTACGTCCTCTGCATCGATTTCCTGCGCGGCTGCGGGCACGCAAAGAGCCACACTTGCGGCGATGGCAAGGCCAACGGAGAGGCGTTTGGCGAAAAACTGTTTCATGGTTTTCTTCGAAATATCCTGGAATGTCTCTTGGAACCTGCCCTAGTGGCTTGCCGCTGACAGTTCAATGAACATGGGACATGCGCCCACAATGTTGGCCTCAGGGCCTGAAGGGGTCAGGAATCCCCCTTGCGGCCGATTTTCTCGACGCGCTCGACAACGCGCTCGCGGATCGGCGGGCTTACAAAGCGGGAAATATCCCCGCCGTAAAAGGCAATTTCCTTCACCAGCTTGGAAGCGATGGGTTGCAGCGAGATGTCTGCCATCAGGAAGACCGTTTCGATCCCGGCATTGAGCTGCTGGTTCATGCCCGCCATCTGGTATTCATATTCGAAGTCAGCGACAGCGCGCAGGCCGCGGATGATGATGGCCGCGCTCTCGCGTTCGGCCACATCCATCAGCAAGGCATCGAAACCCTTGATCTCGACATTGTCGAGGCCGAGGCGATCCACCTCACTGGCCACCATCTCCATCCGCTCTTCCGGCGTGAAGAGCGGGTTCTTGGAAGGATTGGTGGTAACGCCGATGATCAGCCGGTCAACCAGCTTGGCCCCGCGCCGCATGATGTCAGCATGACCAAGCGTGAACGGATCGAAAGTGCCGGGATAGAGGCCGATGCGCGTCGCCATCACCGATCCCTCTCGACAATAAAGCGAGCCAGCGCACGAAGCAGGTCTGCTTCCTTGCCGTGTTGCGCCAGGTGCCCGATGGCCTGTTCGGACAGGGCGCGCGCCTGTTCGCGGGCCTTGTCCACGCCCATCAGGCTGACGAAGGTGGCCTTGCCCTGCTCCGCATCCTTGCGCAGCGCCTTGCCGGCCTTTGCTTCGTCGCCTTCCTCATCGAGCAAGTCGTCAGCAATCTGGAAGGCCAGGCCGATATCGCGGGCATAATTGCGCAAATGGCCGCGTGCTTCTTCGGGCACCTTGCCGAGGATCGCGCCCATTTCCACGGCTGCGCCCAGCAAGGCGCCGGTCTTCAGCTGCTGCAGGCGGGTAACGGTGTGGAGGTCGAAGTCAACTTCGTCCGCGACCATGTCCATTACCTGACCGCCAGCCATGCCGTTGTGGCCGCTGGCGATAGCGAGCGCTGATACGAGTTCTGCCCGGATAAACGGATCAGGGCTGATCTCTGTGCCCGAAAGCAGCTCGAAGGCGAGCGCGTGGAGCGAATCCCCGGCCAGCACCGCAATCGCCTCGTCAAACACCTTGTGCAGCGTGGGCTTGCCGTGGCGCATGTCATCATCGTCCATGCACGGCAGATCGTCATGGATCAGCGAGTACACGTGGATCGCCTCGATCGCGCAGCCTGCCCTGACAGCGGCATGGCGCGATCCGCCGTACATTTCCGCAACCGTGGCCAGCAGAAGCGGGCGCACGCGCTTGCCGCCGCCGATGGCAGCATAGCGCATGGCTTCCACCAATGGCGCGCGCGCGTCAGCAGGGACGGGCAGGATCGCGTCAAACGCGTTGTCGATATCGCGCTGGATTCGCTGCAGGCCTCGCCCCAGCACGTCATCAGCAAGAGTGAGCCCCATGTCGCGCCCTACTCCGCGTCAAACGGCACGGTGGAAGCAGGCTTACCATCAGGGCCTGCCACGATCTTCTCGATCCGTGCCTGGGCTGCATCGAGCCGCGCCTGGCAATGGCTGCGCAGCTTCTCGCCGCGTTCATACAGGGCAATCGATTCGTCGAGCGGCACTTCGCCGCTTTCGAGCTGTTGCACGACCTGTTCCAGCGCCTTGAGCGCCTGTTCAAAGGTCAGTTCTTCCAGTTTGGGGGCCTCTTGGTCCATGAATCACGGTTTGGCGGGGACAGCGCGCGTGGTCAAGCACGGCGGGACTAGCGACTCCCCAACTTGCTCGCTAATGGCGATGGCCATGTCCGAAATCACACCAGAAACCGTCGAGGCGCACGGCCTCAGTCCCGAAGAATATGACCGCGTGCTCCACGCGCTGGGCCGCGAGCCCAACCTTGTCGAGCTTGGCATCTTTTCGGTGATGTGGTCGGAGCATTGCTCCTACAAGTCCTCGCGCCTGCACCTGAAGAAACTGCCGACCGAAGCACCGTGGGTGATCTGCGGCCCCGGCGAGAATGCCGGCGTGATCGATATCGGTGACGGGCAGGCCTGTATCTTCAAGATGGAGAGCCACAACCACCCGTCTTACATCGAGCCTTACCAAGGTGCAGCGACAGGCGTTGGCGGCATCCTGCGCGATGTCTTCACCATGGGCGCGCGTCCGGTGGCCAATGCCAATGCACTGCGTTTCGGTCGTCCTGACCACCCCAAGATGAAGCACCTTGTGCAGGGCGTGGTCGCGGGCATCGGCGGCTATGGCAATTGCGTGGGCGTGCCCACCGTGGGCGGCGAGACGAATTTCCACCGCGCCTATGACGGCAATATCCTCGTCAACGCGATGACGGTTGGTATCGCTGACACGGACAAGATCTTCTATTCCGCTGCCACGGGCGTGGGTAATCCCATCGTCTATGTCGGCTCCAAGACCGGTCGTGACGGCATCCACGGCGCCACCATGGCCAGCGCCGACTTTGGCGAGGATGCCGAGGCCAAGCGCCCCACCGTGCAGGTGGGCGATCCTTTCACCGAAAAGCTGC
>JAUIJI010000042.1 GCA_030431435.1 Alphaproteobacteria bacterium
AATGGCCAGCAGGTCAGCCGCGGGCAGGTGATCGGCTATGTCGGCTCGACAGGCCTCTCCACCGGGCCGCACCTTCATTACGAAATGTATCGCGGCGGGCAGAAGATCGATCCCTCGAGCGTCAATTTCGTCACCCGCGCGCAGCTGTCTGGTCGCGAGCTTGAGGAATTCCGCGACCAGCTCGGTGTCTTGCAGCGCGTGGAGCCGGGAGCAGCGCTTGCCAACCTTGGCCCAGACCCTGACGAGCTGGCAGAACCGGTGCGTGAGATCGACCGGCTGGAAAACCGCCAGCAGGTCCGCTGATACTCGCAGGCACGCAGGGCGATTGCCCTTTTCGGACATTTGCGGCAGGACCGCTCGCACCATGACCGCATCCTATCCCGCCACCCGCCTTCGCCGCAGCCGCGCGCATGCGTGGAGCCGCGCCATGCATCGCGAGACGGTGCTCACTCCGGCAGACCTGATCTGGCCGCTGTTCGTGACCGAAGGGCAGGGCGTGGAAGAGCCCATCGCCTCGCTCCCCGGCGTGTCGCGCTGGTCTGTCGATGGCATTGCTGCCCGCGCGAAAGAGGCGGTGGAGCTTGGCATTCCCTGCGTGGCGCTGTTCCCCAACACACCCGCCGACAAGCGCAGCGACGATGGTGCGGAGGCGCTCAATCCCGACAATTTGATGTGCCGTGCGATCAGGGCGATCAAGGACGCTTGCGGCAATGACATCGGCGTGCTGACCGATGTCGCGCTCGATCCCTATACCAGCCACGGGCAGGACGGGCTGATCGATGATGCAGGCTATGTGGTGAATGACGATACGGTCGCCGTGCTGGTCGATCAGGCGCTCAACCAGGCGCAGGCGGGCGCGGACATCATTGCCCCGTCAGACATGATGGATGGTCGCATCAAGGCGATCCGCATGGCGCTGGAAATGGGCGAGCACCACAATGT
The DNA here is from genome assembly GCA_030431435.1 of Alphaproteobacteria bacterium. Taxonomy (GTDB): domain Bacteria; phylum Pseudomonadota; class Alphaproteobacteria; order Sphingomonadales; family Sphingomonadaceae; genus Alteraurantiacibacter. The sequence continues at coordinate 943 of JAUIJI010000042.1, forward strand.
CCAGATCATGTCCTATGCTGCCAAATATGCCTCTGCCTTCTACGGTCCCTTCCGCGATGCGGTGGGATCGGGTGGATTGCTGAAAGGCGACAAGAAAACCTACCAGATGGACCCGGCGAATAGTGACGAGGCCTTGCGCGAAGTGGCGCTGGACATTGCCGAAGGTGCCGACAGCGTGATGGTGAAGCCGGGACTGCCCTATCTCGATATCGTGCGCCGCGTGCAGAACGAATTCGACGTGCCGGTCTTCGCTTACCAGGTGAGCGGCGAATATGCGATGATCGAAGCTGCTGCGGCAGCCGGTGCGGGCGATCGCGAGGCGCTGGTGATGGAAACGCTGATGGGCTTCAAGCGCGCCGGTGCGTCAGGCGTGCTCACTTACCATGCACCGCTTGCCGCGCAGATTCTCAATGGCTGATTTCCGCCACGAGACAGACCGGCTCATCCTGCGCGAATGGCAGGACGGGGACTGGCCGCAATTCTTCAAACACACCAACACGCCCGCGGTGATGCGCTGGCTTGGCGGCGTGTACAGCGATGACTTGCAGGCGATGCAGCGTGAGCGGATCGCCGAGTGCAACAAGGCGCACGGCCATTGCTTCTGGGCGGTCGAACGCAAGCAGGATGGCGAATTGCTCGGCTTTTGCGGATTGAAGCGCAGCAACCAGCCCGGCGGGCCGCAAGGCGAGTTCGAGATCGGCTGGCGCTTTCGCGAAGACAGCTGGGGCAAGGGCTATGCCCGCGAGGCCGCGCTGGCCGTGCGGGATATCGCCTTCACCCGCTTCGATGCGCCGCAGATCATCGCGCTAACCGTGCGCGAGAACGAGGCAAGCTGGGGCCTGATGCTGCGCCTCGGCATGCAGCGTGATGAAGCGCTGGATTTTGCCAGTGCGCAGTTCGGTTCGGACACCATCATCGCTTACTCCCAGACCCGCGAACAATGGGAAGCGCTCCATGCTGATGCGTGACCGCTTCCCCGGCGCGACCATCCTCGCTTTTGACGGCAAGGTGCCGCAGATTCATGACAGCGCCTTTGTCGCGCCCGGTGCCTGCATTATCGGCGATGTCACCATCGGGCCGGAAGCGAGCATCTGGTACAATTGCGTGCTGCGCGGCGATATCCACCGGATAGAGGTAGGCGCGCGTTCCAATGTGCAGGATGGCAGCGTGTTCCATGTCGAAGGCCCGCGGCCGGAAACCGATGGTTGCCCCACGATCATCGGCGAGGATTGCGTGATCGGCCATATGGCGCTGGTCCATGGCGCGACGGTCGAAGATCGCGGTTTCGTGGGCATGGGCGCGATCGCGATGGACGATTGCCGCATCGGCGAAGGCGCGATGCTGGCGGCAGGCGCGCTGCTAAGCCCCGGCAAGAGCATCCCGGCAGGCGAAATCTGGGTCGGCAGGCCAGCGAAGTTCCTGCGCAGGCAGGATCCGGCGCAGATCGAGAAAGTGCGCTTCCAGACCGAGCGATATTGCGCGCTGGCACAGAAACACCTCGCGCAGATCCGTGGCGAAACCGAAAGCTGACCTCCCTCCCGCCGATGCCATTCGCGCGCTGGCTGATGGCGAGGGTCGGCTGGCTCTGCGGGTCACACCGGGCGCGAAGGTAGAAGCGATGGAGATTGCAGGTGACAAGCTGGCAGTGAAAGTGCGCGCCAAACCGCAGGACGGCGCGGCCAATGATGCCGTGCTGGCGATGCTCGCCAAGGCGCTGGGTACAGCGCCATCGCGCCTCACCTTGTTGCGCGGCGCAACCTCTCGCGAGAAGCTGGTTCAGCTTGATTGAGCGCCCGGTCGCCGCTCGATGGCAAAGGCGCTGGCGAACAGCGCCAGCGCCAGGCCGGCAGCGAGCACGGTAGCCAGCGGCCCGCCCATGACGGATGCTCCAGCGCCAGCCATGGCACCGGCTGCGAGGCTGCACCACAATCCGAAATTGGCGAGCCACCCATCGCGTGCCTTGCCGCTTATGGCAGCCGCCAGGCCTTGCCCGAAGCGGACGAGTGCTCCGGTCATATAGGTGAGGCCCACGGCCACCTCGCCATTGCGCAGGAAGGCATTGTTGAGCACGCCCATCGCCAGCACGGCGCAACCCATGAATGCGGCTGGCAAGCCCGCCATGCGTGCTATCGCTGCCAGCGCTAGCAATGCCGCAGAAAGGCCGACAACCAGCGTCTTGCGCCGCGCGCCCGCTGCCCCGGCCACCAGCGCGCCCAGCGTCACCCCGGCCACGAAACCGCCGATCAGCAGGGCGGGGATGAAGGCGCGCGCGGGACTGGTCGCGATATCCACACCAAGCCGCGTGCTGTTGCCTGACATGAAAGAGACAAAATACTGGTCCGCCGCGAGGTAGCCTGTTGCATCGACGAACCCGGCAAGACCGGCAATGCCAAGGGCGAGCAACTGCCGGGATCGATCATAGCGGTGCATGGCACCGAGCATTGCGCGGCAAGCACGCGATTGGCAACTGGCAAACGCGTCCGATCCTGCCCGATGGCGACACGCAGATCAGGGGTATGGCGCGCTGCGGATCTTGTCGAGCGTGACCGGGCTGAAATCGGCTTCAGGGTCTGGATGGCCATCGACACCGTCGGACATCAACCCCTCATCGCCGTGATCACCTCCAAACAGGTGGCCCAGTTCGTGGGGTACGGCATCGATCAGGCGCCAGCCTTCGCTGCTGCCGTGCTGGTTTTCCAGCTCAGCACCGGACGACCAGTAGATCAGGCCTCCGGTTCCCTGCGGACCATCCGCCTCGCCAGCCACCGCCCCATCGGACGCCGGGTCAGCATCCTCCCACATCACGCCCTGGTAGGCGCCCAGCAAGTAAGCCGTCCACAAGGCCGGATCGCTGTGTTCGTCCTTCATGCTGAACTGCGAGAAATATTCGCGGATATGGCTGAGCGGACTGTCGCTGAAGAGGTTGAGCGAGAACTCTACCGATCCGGGGCCTTGCGGCAGCGTGTCGGTGCGCGGGAAAACATAGGCCGGGTGGAAGGCATTCTGCGGAGAATCCTCAAGCCGGTCTGTCGGTGGCAGGCGGATTGCCGTGCCGTCCGGAAAAGGCCCGACTTTCGCTGCCGAACCGGCAAGACTGTATTCGGTGAAATCGTCATCCTCGATCTCGAAGCTCTTGCCCGAAATAAAGGCTGCGCCATCAGCGGGATCCATGCCGTTCGCGGTCCAGAAACCATCCCCGATAAAGACGTAGACATGGTCATTGCCGCTGTCTTGCGCGCTGTTTCCCATGATCGTCCAGACGGTTTCACCGAAGTGGTAGCGTCCGCCTTCGAACATGTTGGTGATGCCTTCCGTCCCGCGCGCCGAAAGTGGCAGGCGGCTGGCGATATTGAAACCAAGCGGGATCTTGTAGGCATTCACCGTGTTCGCGCCATAGACATAGCTTTCCCGCGTGACGGTTCCCGCAGTGCCGGCCATGCGCGTATCGCGCTTGGCCCGCATCGAATCGAGCTCGACATGAAGGAAGCGCCACACTGTCAGCGTGTCGGATACGAAGTGATTTACCTCCCGCACCTCGGCATCTTCGGGCGACGCTCCGCTGGCGAGCACGTCCGGATCGACAATGCGGGCGCCGTCTTCCCACCTGTCGCCCAGCTTGGTGTCGTCATTCTCCAGCCGTTCGACAAAGTCGCGATCGCCAAAGCCGACAACGCGGAAATTGTCGCCCGGCTGGCGGGTGACGCGGAAATCGACCGCATGTTCAGCGCGGTTGACCCGGAGTTCCAGCATTTCGCTGTCATTGCTGGTGAAACGCCCGCTGCTGCCGCCGTCGAATCCGCCACGGTTGTCATAAGGCGTGGTCTCGTCATCCACCTCGTCGTCATTGGCGGAGGGATCGTCCACGTCGAATGACCGCAAGAACAGCGAAACCGCCCTCGGCGGGGATGCAGCCATGGTGATGCGCAGCATCAGCTCGTCGCGGGCATCCGCAGTCGGAGCGCCGCCGACGTAACGCTTGCCCGGGAACACCCTGACCGGCCGGTCTGCCTCCGGGTCGGGCGGCGGGGCGCCCGCAGCATCTCCCGCAGCGCTGGCGATATTGATCGGATGCTGCGGATCAGCGTCGAGGCGTGCACTGTCATCGCGGCTGTTCTCGTAGCCTTCCCAGCTCAGCTCCTTGAGGCCAAGGACTGTGAAGTTGACCTTGTCGGTTTCTATCGGCGCGCCGCTATCCGGACGGTATTCGAACTCCCATTTGATCGCGCCCGGTTCCTCGCTGACTTCGATACCTTCGACCCACAGCTCCTTCACCCATTCGCCGTCACGCAGGGTGAATTCTTCCTCGATATCGAGCGGCTGGTTGGATCGGCTCCACAGCGAACCGGCTTCCTTGGTTTCGCTTTCCCAGAACTTGAACGTGCCGCCGCCTTCCATCGTGCGCAGCACCACTTCGCCTTCCGCGGTGCGGGGCAGGGTCATCACCAGCTTGGCAAGGTCGTCTTCCGCGCCGCCGATGTCGGTATCCTCGTGGTCGAAAATGCCGTCTGCATCGTCATTGTCCCAGTTGACCCAGGCCATCCCGCCCAGCTCGTCCTCGCTTTCGGGAACCTCGTATCCACCTGCGCTTTCCGCGTCGGTCACCTGCAAGTCGATCACCTTGCAGAAATGCACGGCATCGATCACCACCCGGCTGTCCTTGTCGAGCATTGGCCCGTTGAGGCCACCAAAGCTCGCTGCAGCAGGGTTGGCGCTGGGCATGATCTGGAACTGGATCGTGGCTTCGGTGGCTCTGCTGCTGCCGCCAGGCACCCGCTCGATCGGCAAGCGGAACTTGATCCACCCGTCCTCGTCCCGGCTCCGATAGGACGAGCGGATGTCCATCGCCGTTGCCCCGGCAATGGGGGCATTGCCGCCGGAAAACAGCGAGACGCTGGCCATCAACACGTCAGAGCCTTTCAGCTCGTCGCGATAGACACCGCATATGGCATTGCCGCCATCTTCTACCGGAATGCGCAGTTCGCGCGCCGAACCGCCCTGGGTTGCGCCAAGCGGGCAATCATCCTGGCAAGTGAGGGTGCCGCCGGGCAAGGCGAGGTTCTGCAACAGCTGGCGAACCTGCGGCGGGATCGGGCCCGCCCCGGCCAGCCGTCCGCTCAGGTCGAGGAAGAAGTTCTTCAGCTCGATCGCGCTGCTGCCTTCATAGGCCTCACTGGTGCGGAACACCGTTTCGTAATTGCGCAGTTCGGGCGGAAACTCCCTTACCGATTCGTCGCGGCGATAGCTGCCGAAATTGACCGGGCGCGATCCGCGCCACTGCTCAAAACTGCCGTTGTCGATATTCTCTTCATATTCGTCCCAGACCGGCTCGTCCTCGAAGTCGCGGATCGGTGCGGGCGTCATGATGTTCCCGCCAGGCCCCTCCATCTGGCCGCCGCCACCGCCGCCACCTTCTTTGCCGGTGCACATGTTCTCTGCATTCGGCATGCCGGGGATTTTCGGCGCATGGCCAGGGCGCGATGCGCATTGCACCAGCGGCAAATCGCCGATGATCTCGCCGGTCTGGACATTGCAACAAGGATAGCTGCCTTGCGGATCGATCTGCGGCATATTGCGCGGAACCTGCGTGCTGCCGCTGCTGGCCCACGCAAGGGCCGTCGCCATCGCCAATGTGCCCAGGCCAACAAAGACCCCCGTCCTGTCGATCGCCATACTAGCCCCCCCCAAAGCCAAGATGCTGGGACAGGATGACGACAGTTTGGACAAAGGTAAAGTCAGGGCGGACTCAGCCGGAGCCCGCATTCCTGGTGGCGATCACTGCGCTCCCATGGCAAGGCGCAATATTCCTCGCCAGTCTTTACGCTCAGTTGTCCTTCTTGTCCTCGGCCGTCGGCGCCTCGGGAGCCTTCTTTGCAGCAGGCTTCTTCTTCGCCTTCTTCGGCTTGGCCTTGGGCGGTGCGGGAGTGAGCTCGAAGGCGAGCTTGTCATCCTTCAGGCTCACATGCACTTCGCCGCCCTGCGCCAGCTTGCCGAACAGCAGCTCTTCAGCCAGCGGCTGTTTCACCTTGTCCTGCAGCAGGCGCGCCATGGGCCGTGCACCCATCAGCTTGTCATAGCCGCGCTTGGCCAGCCATGCGCGGGCATCGCTGTCGAACTGGATATGCACGTTCTGGTCAGCCAGCTGCAGTTCCAGCTGGAGGATGAACTTGTCGACCACGCGGCTGACGGTTTCGGTGCCGAGGTAATCGAACGGCACGATGGCATCGAGGCGGTTGCGGAATTCCGGCGTGAACATCTTCTTCACCGCTTCTGCCTGTGCTTCCGTCTTGGTGCCCGCGCCAAATCCGATGCCCTGCTTGGAAGCATCCGATGCACCGGCATTGGTCGTCATGATCAGCACGACATTGCGGAAATCCACCGTCTTGCCGTGATGATCGGTCAGGCGGCCGTTATCCATCACCTGCAGCAGGATGTTGAACAGGTCCGGGTGCGCCTTCTCGATTTCGTCGAGCAGCAGCACGCAATGCGGGTGCTGGTCGATGGCATCGGTCAGCAGGCCGCCTTGGTCATAACCGACATAGCCCGGAGGCGCGCCGATCAGGCGCGAGACGCTGTGCCGCTCCATATATTCGGACATGTCGAAGCGCTTCAGTTCGATCCCCATGATCGAAGCGAGCTGGCGGGCGACTTCGGTCTTGCCGACGCCGGTGGGGCCGGAAAACAGGAAGGAGCCGATGGGCTTGTCCGCATCGCGCAGGCCGGCGCGGGACAGCTTCATCGCGGTCGAGAGCTTCTCGATCGCATTGTCCTGCCCGAAGACGACGCGTTTAAGGTCCTTTTCCAGGTTCTGCAGCGCAGCCTTGTCATCCTTGCTCACCGATTTCGGAGGGATGCGGGCCATCGTCGCCACGACCTTCTCGATCTCCTTGGCGGTGATCGTCTTGCGGCGGCGGCTGGGCGGAACCAGCATCTGCATGGCGCCGACCTCGTCGATCACGTCGATCGCCTTGTCGGGCAGCTTGCGGTCATTGATGTAGCGCGCGCTCATTTCCACCGCCGTCTTGATCGCATCGGGCGTGTAACGCACCTTGTGGTGCTCCTCGAATGCGGACCGCAGGCCCTTGAGGATCTTGATCGTATCTTCGACCGTCGGCTCGTTGACGTCGATCTTCTGGAACCGGCGCAGCAGGGCGCGGTCCTTCTCGAAATGGTTGCGGAATTCCTTGTAGGTGGTCGAACCGATGCAGCGGATCGCGCCGGAAGACAGCGCGGGCTTCAAAAGGTTGGAAGCATCCATTGCCCCGCCACTGGTGGCACCGGCGCCGATCACGGTGTGGATCTCGTCAATGAACAGGATAGCCTCGGGCATCTTTTCCAGCTCGTTGACGACCTGCTTGAGGCGCTCCTCGAAATCGCCGCGATAGCGCGTGCCGGCAAGCAGCGCGCCCATGTCGAGCGAGTAGATCACCGCATCCTGCAGCACTTCGGGCACGTCGCCTTCGACGATCTTGCGGGCAAGGCCCTCGGCGATCGCGGTCTTGCCCACGCCCGGTTCGCCCACATAGAGCGGGTTGTTCTTCGAACGGCGGCAAAGGATCTGCACCGTGCGGTCCACTTCCGAACCGCGGCCGATCAGCGGATCGACCTTGCCGTCCATCGCCTTCTGGTTGAGGTCGACGCAGAACTGGTCGAGTGCGGAATCCTTCTTGTTCTTCTCGGCCTTTTCTTCGGCCTTGGCCTCGCCTTCCTCGGCTCCGCTGGGAGAGCGGCTTTCGATCTGCTTGCCGCCCTTGCCGATGCCATGGCTGATGAAGCTGACCGCATCGAGCCGGCTCATGTCCTGCTGTTGCAGGAAATAGACAGCGTAGGAATCGCGTTCGGAGAACAGCGCCACCAGAACATTGGCGCCGGTCACCGTGTCCTTGCCGGAAGACTGCACATGCAGGATGGCGCGCTGGATCACCCGCTGGAATCCGGCGGTCGGCTGCGGATCCGCGTCGTCCTCGGTCTTCAGCGACTGGTATTCCTGGTCCAGATACTGGCGCACCACATTGCCGAGCTCTTCCAGCTCGACACCGCATGCCGTCATCACCTCGGCGGCATCGTCATCATCGATGAGCGCCAGCAGCAAGTGTTCCAGCGTGGCATACTCGTGGGAACGGTCGGTCGCATGCTGGAGCGCATTATGGAGCGACTTTTCGAGATTTTGCGCGAAACTTGGCATGTGGTCCTATCCGTTGGGGGAGCTTACGGCCCGAAGTGTTGCGATTGTACGAACGCCGCCCTCACCCGACGCGGCACTGCACTGTTGATCGATTCCGGCCGGATTCGCCCCGGCTCTGTTGCTTGCATGGTACATATGGTGCGCCAAAGCGCGATTGCGAGGTCAACCGGGATCCTTGCCGGATCCATCAGCCGCCCGCCTTCGGCTTGAACAGCGAATCCGCGAGCTTGCGATGGTCTGCCGCCTTGGCATGCTGCGCCCTGACGCGGGCAATCTCCGCTTCCAGCAACTGGATGCGCGCCATCAACTCGTCTTGCGAATAGCTGTCCAGCAATTCGCCAGCCAGTTGGTCTGCGGCATCACCGCGCCTGCGGGGAAGGTCGTCTTCTTCCATTCGCCCTCAACATTGCCAGCGGCACGCTTGCTGTCAATGGGGCGCAGCTTTAAGAACGGTGGAACCTTGGGGGCATTTCCGGAGCAGATGGTGGGGCAGGCGATTCCCGAAATAATGCGGGCCGTGGCAATTTCCGGGCCCGGTGGCCCCGAAGTGCTGAAAATGGAACAGCGCGACGTGCCGGCGCCGAAGCCTGGCGAGGTGCTGGTGAAAGTCAGCCATGCCGGGGTCAACCGGCCCGATTGCCTGCAGCGAGCCGGTGTCTACCCCCCTCCGCCCGGCGCCAGCGACCTGCCGGGGCTGGAGATAGCGGGAACGGTGGTGGCGCAAGGCGAAGGCGTTGCTTTTCCCGCAGTCGGCGATCGCGTCTGCGCGCTGGCGAACGGCGGTGGCTATGCCGAATATTGCGCCGTGCCGGCAGGGCAATGCCTGCCCGTGCCGCAAGGGCTTGCTCTGGTAGAGGCCGCTGCCATGCCCGAAACGCTGTTCACCGTATGGCACAATGTCTTCCAGCGCGGCTGCATCCGCGATGGCGAGGTGCTGCTCGTGCATGGCGGGACAAGCGGCATCGGCTCGATGGCGATCAAGCTGGCGAAGCTGTTCGGCATCACCGCGATCACCACCTGCGGCAGCGATGCCAAATGCGAACAGGCGCGCGGTATCGGGGCGAACCTTGCGATCAACTATCGCGAGGCGGATTTCGTCGAGGCGGTGAAGGATTTCACCAGCGGCAAAGGGGCTGACGTGGTGCTGGACATGGTCGCGGGCAGCTATACCCAGCGCAACCTTGATTGCCTTGGCATGGATGGCCGGCTCGTCACCATCGCCACCTTGGGAGGCATCACTGCCGAAATCAGTGTGGTCAAGCTGATGGTGAAGAGATTACTACTCACCGGATCGACCTTGCGTCCGCGCTCCGATGCCTTCAAGGCGCTGCTGGCAGGAGAGATTGCGGACAATGCCTGGCCCTTCGTGGAAGAAGGTGCGCTTCGTCCGCAAATGGACCGGGTTTTCGCGCTGGAAGAGGCGGCGAAAGCCCACACGAGGATGGAGAAAGGCGAGCACTTCGGAAAGATCGTGCTTGCCGTTGGAGAGGAGTAAACATGACCGGACTGACCCGTGCCGAGCTTTATGCCCGTGCCGATGCCTATCTCGACGCGCTGGTGGCGAAGGACCCTTCGCGCATCAAGCTGGCTGACAAGGTGATATTCACGGAAAACAATGTCCAGCTGAACATCGGGGACGGCCTGTGGAACACGATTTCCGCGCGTCGCCCCGGTTATGACCTCAAGTGCGCAGACGTTTCCACCGGCCAGGTCAGCTGGTTCGGCCTGATCGAGGAATATGGCAATCCGGCGATCATGGGTATGCGCATGGCTTGCGAGGGCGATGAGATCACCGAGATCGAGACGATCATTTCGCGCGACATGGAATTCGGCCCGTTCCCCAATATCGAAGGTTATGACAAGCCGCGCCCGATCATGCTGGCGGATGTGCCGGAAAACGAGCGATCCTCGCGCGAGGACATGATCGCCATCGCCGATGGATATTTCGAGACGCTCGAGCTCAATGACGGCACGCTGCATGTCGATTTCACCGACGATTGCGACCGGATCGAGAACGGCCTGCAGACGACCAATACGCAGATCGAAGGCTATCCCATCGCCTCCATGGGTACGGCAGCCCAGTTCCGCCTTGGCCAGTACATCTATGACGATCGCCTGCGCGACCGCCGCTATCCGCTGGTGGACGAGGAAAAAGGCATCGTCTGCGCCGCGGGTTTCATCGACCATGCCGGCAAGGTGGTGGATGTGACATGGACCGATGGCAGCAAGCACAAGTCGATGTTCACTTTCCCGCACAGCTTCGTGCTGCTCGAACTGTTCAAGATCGTGGGCGGCAAGATCGCCGGGGTCGAAGCCGTTTTCGTGACCGTGCCGTACAACATGGTATCGCCATGGCTGGGCGCGCAGCCCTATGTCGTGGAAGGCTGAAGGGCACACGGGGGCGGTAGAAACCGCCTCCAAGCTGTCACATTGTCGCGGTTCTGCCCCTGAATCGTGATTCGCCTGTCACATTTGCCCGCCATAGCCCCGAAGCCAGAAACGCAGCTTTGGGGACTATTGGCCCATGTTTGGCGATTACATCGAAGGCAATTTCGGCAATTCCTTCCCGGCTTCCTCGCTGCCGGACGCCGATACGCACGAACCCTCCGTTCCCGAGAAGGTGCGCGGCGAGCGGCGCAAGTTCCGCACGATCTGGATCAGCGATGTGCACCTCGGCACCAAGGGCTGCAATGCCGACCTGCTGATCGACTTCCTCGACAATGTCGACAGCGAGACCATGTATCTCGTGGGCGACATCATCGATGGCTGGCGCCTGAAGAAGAAGCTCTACTGGCCCGCAGCACATAACGACATCGTCTGGCGCATATTGAAGCGCGCCAAGCGCGGCACGCGCATCGTCTATATTCCCGGCAACCATGACGAGATGTTCCGCCAGTTCAGCGGCCTCGATTTCGGCGGGGTAGAGATCCGGCGCGCGGCTTTCCACGAGACTGCGGATGGCCGCAGGCTGATGGTGCTGCACGGCGACGAATTCGACACCATCATGCTCGCGCACCGCTGGCTCGCCTTTGTCGGCGATGCTGCCTATCACGCAATGATGGCGCTGAACCAGTGGGTCAACGCGCTGCGCCAGCGGTTCGGCATGCCATACTGGTCGCTCTCCAAGATGGCCAAGCACAAGGTCAAGAACGCGGTCGAGTTCATTTCCCGCTATGAAGAGGTGGTGGCGCGTGCCGCAGCCCAGCGCGGGGTGGATGGCGTGGTCTGCGGCCATATCCACACCGCCGAACACCGCCTGTTCGAGGCAGACGGCAGGCAGATCGAATACTGGAACGACGGCGACTGGGTCGAAGGCTGCAACGCGCTGGTCGAGCACGAGGATGGCCGGATGGAAATCCTCCACTGGCCTGAGGAAATCGCCAGGCGCGAGCAGGATGCCGCTGCGGATGCGACATTCGAAACCTCCGCCCGCGTGCCCGAGGCCGCCTGACCATGCGGATTGCCCTCGTCACCGATGCATGGTTGCCGCAGGTAAACGGCGTGGTCCGCACGCTCTCCAGCGTGACCGAGAAGCTGTGCGAGAACGGTCACGAGGTGGAATTGATCGCGCCGGACCAGTTCACCAGCCTACCCTGTCCGACCTATCCTGAAATCCGGCTGGCACTGGCTGGCAAGCGGACAGTGGGCAAGCGCATCGCCGCCTTCGGGCCAGATGCCATCCACATCGCCACCGAAGGCCCGCTCGGCTGGGCGGCGCGGCGCTGGTGCATCGCGCATGGCCGCTCCTTCACCACGGCCTATCACACACAATTCCCTGACTATGTCGCGCGACGCACGGGGCTCCCGGCAAGCTGGTTCTGGCCGATGATCCGCCGCTTCCATGGCAAATCGTCATCGGTCATGGTCGCCACCGCCACCATCCGTCGCGCGCTGGAGCAGCAGGGCATCGGGCCGCTGCGTCACTGGAGCCGCGGTGTCGATATCGCCACCTTCCACCCGGACCACCTGCCGCCGGACCTTTTCATGGGCCTGCCGCGCCCGATCCAGCTCTATGTCGGGCGAGTCGCGGTCGAAAAGAACATCGAGGCCTTCCTCGCCAGCAGCCATCCGGGCTCGAAGGTCGTGGTGGGCGATGGGCCTGCGCTCGATACGCTGCGCGCGCGGTTTCCTGCCGCCTGTTTCCTCGGCAGGCTGTCGGGTGATGCGCTGGCCGCGTGCTATGCGGGGGCCGATGTTTTCGTGTTTCCCAGCCGTACAGACACTTTCGGACTGGTGATGATAGAGGCGCTGGCGTGCGGCACGCCGGTGGCCGCTTTTCCTGTCGCCGGGCCGGTCGATGTCCTTTCGCCGCTTTCGGGCGCAATGGACGAAAGGCTCGAAACCGCCATTGCCGCTGCCTTGAAGCTGGAACGCAGTGATTGCCTCCAGCATGGGCGTTCGTTCAGCTGGGAAGCGAGCGCCAGCCAGTTCCTTGCTGCCTTGCACCCGGCAGTGGACGAGGGCGGATTCGGCGAGTTCGAGCCCGCTCCCGCCTGATCATCGATGCTTGCCCCTGCAGGCGCGGGACTCAAATGCTTGCCGTTTGTCCACAGACAGACTAGATCGTCACCTGCAATGGCCGTCCCGCAAGGGGCGGCCCTTTTATTTTCGATTGGAGAAGTACCGTGGCCCAGCCCACTCCCCTCATGCCGCATGCAACCGCGTCCTGGCTGATCGACAACACCGGTCTCAGCTTCGAGCAGATTGCCGAGTTCTGCGGCCTGCACATCCTCGAAGTCCAGGCGATGGCAGATGATCTTGCCGGCTCGAAATACACCGGACGCGATCCGGTGCATTCGGGCGAGCTGACGCATGAGGAGATCAAGAAGGGCGAGGAAGATCCGTCCTATTCGCTCAAGATGCAGAAAGCCCCGGTTGACGTGAGCCGCACCAAGGGCCCGCGCTACACGCCGGTGTCCAAGCGCCAGGACAAGCCCGATGGCATCGCCTGGATCCTGCGCAACCACCCGGAAATTTCCGATGCGCAGATCGGCAAGCTGATCGGCACCACGCGCAACACGATCAACGCCATCCGTGACCGGTCGCACTGGAACATCTCGAACATCCAGCCCAAGGACCCGGTTACGCTGGGCCTTTGCTCGCAGCGAGAACTGGATGCTGCCGTAGCCAAGGCTGCCAAGAAGGCCGCTGCGCAGGCTCCGGCTGAAGAGGATGGCGAAGCGACAGAAGCGCCCGTGATCGAAAAGCGGGATGATCGCGCTGCGCTGATCGAGGAACTCAAGGCAGAACGCGAAGCGGCTGCAAAGGCTGCCGCCCAGGCTGCGCAGGAAGCCGAAGCCGAAGCATGGCTCGACGCCAAGCGCGCAGCGGAAGCTGGCGAGGGCGCTACTGGAGGCGATGACAGCCAGAGCTGATCGATCGCATCTCGATCACGCAAACAGAAAGGGCGGCCTCAACTGGCCGCCCTTCTCGTATCTGCCGATGATGCTTGCGATCAGTTGGCCGCGAGAGAAAGCTTCGGCTCGCCCCCATCATCCTTGGCAGATGCCGGCTTGGCCGCAGCACCGCGCGTGTCGCTGGCGGCGCCCTTGGGTGCAAAGCGGCCATCCACCGCTGCGCCCTGTTCGATGGTCAGCGTTTCATAGGAAACGTCGCCTTCGATCTTCGCGCTCTTCAGGATCACCAGCTCGCGTGCGGTAATGGTGCCTTTCACGCTGCCGGACAGGCGCGCGCTGCCCGCCTTGATATTGCCTTCGATACGGCTGCCCTCGCCCTGCACCAGCGACGAGCAGGAAAGATCGCCCTTAACCGTGCCGTCCACATGCAGGTCAGCCGATGCCTCGATATCGCCAGTGATGGTGACGTCGGTGCCGAGCACAGAGAAGGTGGCGCTGTTATTCGCCATGGGCTTCCTCACCGGCATGGGTGAATTCTGCTCGGGCTTCTTCGAGAACATGGGGGGCTGTCTCCAGGAAGGGTCGCGGGTTGACCGCGGTTCCATTGATGTGGACTTCGAAATGAAGGTGCGGGCCGGTTGAACGGCCAGTGCTGCCGATGCGGCCGATCTGCTCGCCCGCAGCGACTTGCTGGCCAACCTTGGCATCCCAGCGGGACATGTGGGCATAGCGCGTCATCATGCCATTGCCGTGGGTGATCTCGACAACGCGACCATAGCCGGACTTGTTGCCGACGAAGCTGACGCGGCCATCGGCTGCCGCCAGGATCGGCGCGCCATGCGGGCCCTTGAAGTCGAGCCCGCGGTGCATGGCCGCGCGCCCGCTGAAAGGATCGCGGCGATAGCCGAACCCGGAAGAGATGTTGCGCATGTCAGCGGGCATCACCTGCGGAATCTCGCTGAGCCCGCGTTCGAGCGACGCCATGCGCGACAGGCTGAGGGCAAGGCGTTCGAAGCGCGGATCGAGCGAACCGTCTGCTTCGGAGGAAAGTGTTTCCAGCGGACCACCCAGTGCTTCCTCGTCAGCCACCATCACCATGCGCGGATCAAGGCCGAGCGAGCGGATCGCTTCCTCGGTGCGCTGGGCGCGGCGATCAGCATAACGGGTGAGGCGTTCGACAAAGGCGAGCTGGCGCGCTTCAATCCGTGCAAGGCCAGACGCTTCGGGAATGGCGGATTCGATGAGGCCGATCAGCTCTTCGGATTCTGCGCTGGAGTCGCTGACAGTATCTGCACCGTCTTCACCTTCGGCCAGCAGGTCTTCGGGCAGGATGGACATCAAGCCTTCGATAAAATCCTGCCGCTTTTCGAGATCTGCGGTAGTCGCATCCAGATCATCTCGGTAGGCGGCGAGGCGGGTTTCGGCATCAGCCACTTCGGCCTCGCGCGACACCAGCTGCGCACGCTCGGAGCTCGCCTGCCACTGGCTGATGGCCATGACAGCCATGGACACAGCCCAGCCCAGGAGAAGAGCTGCGGCCATGCCGACAGCGAACATCTGCATGCGAGTTGTGATGGTGATAAAGCGAACCTGTCCCTGCGAGCGCATGAAGAACTCACGCTCCGGGAACCTGGCCCGCAGGCGGTCCCAAAATCCGCCAGCGGTTTTCGTGTCCAAAACGACCCCTTGAGGTTTGTATAAATCCGACTCTTGCGGGAACTGCCTAGCGACACTTGCGTTCAGGTCCACGGGACTCTCGCCTCTACGGGGCGAATCGAAGAGTCTTCGCGATGAGTCGTTGCAGTGCGGCGACCCGCGTTCGAATTGTTGTGCGCCAGAACGATTTCAGGCGACTCGGACGTGCTGCGTGAATCCCCTGTGACAAGCTGCCTTGCGAGTGTTACCTGCCCGCCCATGACTTATGAAATCAACACAGCTGACGATGCCGACACACTGGTTGGCGATCTTGCACGTGCGGGGCGAAAGGCCCAGCGCGTGCTTGCCCGGATGAGCGATGCGGACAAGGCGGCGGCGCTCAAGGCCGCTGCCGCAAGCCTGCGTGCCAATGCGCCCGAGGTCCTTGAGGAAAATGCCCGCGATGTCGCGGCTGGCGAGGCGAACGGCCTTACCGGCTCGATGCTTGACCGGTTGCGGCTGGACGATGCGCGTCTCGAAGCCGTCGCTTCCGCGATCGAAAATGTCGCCAGCCTGCCTGATCCCGTGGGCCAGGAGATTGACCACAGCACAGCGCCCGCCGGCATGAAGCTGGTGCGCCGCCGCATTCCCATTGGCCTTATCGGCATTATCTATGAAAGCCGCCCAAATGTGACCGCAGACGCTGCTGCCCTGTGCTTGCGTTCTGGCAATGCCGCGCTGCTGCGCGGCGGCAGCGAGGCGGTGCATTCCAACCGCGCAATCCATGCGGCGATGGTCGAAGGCCTCGCCAGCAAGGGCGTGCCCGAAGCCGCGATCCAGCTGATGCCCACGCAGGACCGCGAGGCGGTGGGCGGCATGCTGCGCGCAGCGGGCCTAGTGGACATGATCGTCCCGCGCGGCGGCAAGAGCCTGGTCGAGCGGGTGCAGAATGATGCCCGCGTTCCCGTGCTCGCGCACCTTGATGGCATTTGCCACACCTACATCCACTCCGCCGCCGATCCGGAAATGGCGCGCGAAATCGCGCTCAACGCCAAGATGCGCCGCACGGGCATTTGCGGTGCAATGGAAACGCTGCTGCTCGATGCGAAATTCCCCGCTTCGGCGGATGTCGTCGGCGCGTTGCTTGATGCCGGCTGCGAATTGCGCGGCGACAAGCGGGCGCAGGCGCTGGATTCGCGGATCAAACCTGCTTCATCGGAAGACTGGGACACCGAATACCTCGATGCGATCGCTTCTGTTGCGGTGGTGGATGATGTCGATGACGCGATGGACCACATTGCCGCCCATTCCTCTGGCCACACGGACGTGATCGTGACCGATGACGAGGAAACCGCAGCAATCTTCCTTGCCGAAGTGGACAGCGCCATCGTGATGCACAACGCCTCCAGCCAGTTCGCCGATGGCGGCGAATTCGGGCTGGGTGCGGAAATCGGCATCGCCACCGGCCGCCTGCATGCGCGCGGCCCGGTCGCACTGGAAGGGCTGACGACATACAAGTGGCAGGTGCTCGGATCGGGTCAGGCCCGCGCCTGACCTGACCGCAACCGGGGGGAGCAGGCCAATGCGTTACAACACCTTGGGCAATAGCGGTCTGGTTGTATCCGAGCTGTGCCTCGGCGCGATGACCTTCGGCAATACGCCGAGCGCCTTCTTCCAGCATGACCTTGACCAGCAGGGCTCGACCGCGCTGATCAAGCAGGCGCTCGACGGCGGGATCAACTTCATCGACACCGCCAATGTCTATTCCATGGGCCAGAGCGAGGAATTTGTCGGCCAGGCGCTGAAGGATCTCGGCGTGGCGCGGCAGGATATCGTGATCGCCACCAAGGGCATGGGGCCCATGGGGGAAGGGCCCAACGATGCCGGATATGGCCGCTATCACCTGCTCGCCCAGATTGACGAGAGCCTTGAGAGGCTCGGCCTCGATCATGTCGATCTCTACCAGATCCACGGCTGGGACCCGGTTGCACCGATGGAGGAAGGGCTGCGCGCGATGGAGGACATCGTGCGTTCGGGTCGTGCACGCCATATCGGCGTGTCCAATTGGGCCGCATGGCAGATCGCCAAGGCGCTGGGCATTGCCGAACGCCGCGGCTGGGACAAGTTCATCTCCAACCAGGCCTTCTACGCCGTATCCGGGCGCGAGCTGGAGCGCGAGATCGTGCCGATGATGCGCTCCGAAGGCCTTGGCCTGATGGTGTGGAGCCCGCTGATCGGCGGCTTGCTGTCCGGCAAATATGACTTTGGCAAGGATGGAGAAGTGAAGGGTGACGGGCGCCGCGCCAAGCTCGATTTCCCGCGCGCTGACAAGCCAATGGCCGCAGCCGCAGTCGAAGCCATGCGCCCGATGGCGGAAAGCCGCGGGGTATCGGTGGCCGCGATCGCGCTCGCATGGCTCTTGCACCAGCCTGTCACTGCCAGCGTCATCGTGGGGGCCAAGCGGCCCGAGCAGCTGGCACAGAACCTTGCCGCCAGCGATATCGAACTCACCAGCGAAGAACTCTCGACGCTTGATGCAATCGGCAGGCTGGACGATGAATATCCGGCGTGGGCGCTCAAGGCGCAGAATACCCGCCACGGCTTCCGTGTCTCGCCGCGGCGACCGGCAAGCTAGCACGATGAAGGGCCCGGTCACCGGCCTGCTGGGCGGCAGCTTCAACCCGGCCCATGGCGGGCACCGGCGCATATCGCTCTTCGCTCTCGACGCCTTGCAACTTGATGAGCTGTGGTGGCTGGTCTCGCCGGGCAATCCGTTGAAACCGAAGAAAGGCATGGCGCCCTTGGCCGCGCGATACCGTTCGGCGCGGGCGCAAAGCCGCAACGCCCGCATCCGCGCCACCGCGATCGAGCGCGAGCTGGGTACGCGCTTTACCATCGACACGCTGAAGGCATTGAAGCGGCGCTACCCCAAGCGCCGATTCGTATGGCTGATGGGGGCAGACAATCTGGCGCAGTTCCATCACTGGAAGGACTGGCGCGGGATAGCCCGGGAAATGCCGATTGCGGTGATCGCGCGGCCCGGTTATGATGACGATGCCCTCGCGAGCCCCGCGATGGCCTGGCTGCGAAATTACCGGTTGAGCGCAGCCGGATTGCGAAACCGGCGCGAATGGAGCGCACCAGCGCTGATAGAATTGCGTTTCGATCCCGATCCGCGTTCGGCAACATCGATCCGAATGGAGGATCCCGATTGGGCAGACCGGTACGTCGGACCTGCGCCAAGGGATGAAGTGACGCATTCCCCTGTTCAGGACATCGCACGGGGCCGGAACGCATGAGGCGCTTCCGGGCCAAGCCGTTTTTATCGGCTTCCCCGGGGCTTTTTCTTGTCCATTTCGCCAATCAGGAGCATGACAGGTCGCGATGACACAGGCGCAAGCCATTCCCGCAACTACGGGCACCGCAACAATCATTTCCATGACCACTAACGCAGATACCATCACCGCCAAACCCGGCACGTCCCACGCCCTCATCCTGCAGCAGCTCGATGATGACCAGGCACAGGACATGATCTCCATCCCGCTCGAAGGCAAAAGCTCGATCGCTGACCACATGGTCATCGCATCGGGCCGCTCGACCAGGCAGGTTGCCGCCATGGCAAGCAAGCTGGCCGAAAAGCTCAAGCAGGAAGGGTTCGGCACGCCGCGTGTCGAAGGCCTGCCCGCGGCAGACTGGGTGCTGATCGACGCAGGCGACGTGGTCGTGCACCTGTTCCGCCCCGAAGTCCGCAGCTTCTACAATCTGGAGCGCATGTGGGGCTTTGGCGAGGAAGAGAAGAATTGAGACCCTCCCCTCCCGCTTGCGGGAGGGGTAGCGAGACTTGCAGAGGCCTTTGCTTGCCAAAGGGCGAAGCTAGTCGCAGCGGGGTGGGCCCTTGGGTTCGCCCTTGCGCCATGACCCACCCCCAGCCCCTCCCGCAAGCGGGAGGGGAGCAGAAGGTGACTGACCATCCTTCTCCACATCATCGCTCGCGGAAAGATTGCCCGCTCGCCGGAGGCGGAGCTGGTCGCGCGCTATGAGAAGCGGCTGACATGGCCGGTCAAGCTCACCGAATTGCCCGAAACCGGCGGGCGCATTCCCGATCCGCAGACACCGTTCCGCACTGTCCTGCTTGACGAGAAGGGCAAGGATTTGTCCTCCGAAAAGCTTGCCGAAGTGCTCGAAAAATGGCGCGATGGCGGCATGCGGGAATGCCGCTTCGTGCTCGGCGCGGCGGACGGGCATTCGCAAGCCGAGCGTGACGAGGCGGATTTGCTGCTCGCATTCGGCAAGGCAACCTGGCCGCACCTGCTTGCCCGCGCCATGTTGATGGAGCAGCTGTTCCGGGCAACATCGATACTTGCCGGACATCCCTATCATCGGTCAGGATAGGCCATGCTTTCGCGCATCGCCCCGCTTGTCCTCGCCTCGGCCCTGTTCGGCTATGCCGCAACGGCGCAGCTCGCGCCTGCCTATGACACGGCGGAGGAAACCCGCGCCGCGCTGGAGCAGGCCGTGGCCGAACGCGCGGCTGCCGAAGCGCGTAGTGAGCGGCTGGAGCGTGAGGCGCAGGAGAGCGCGGATACGGCAGAGCGCAGCGCGCGCGAAATGGCAGCGCTCGCCGCGCGGATCCAGCAGGCCGAGGCAGGCATTGCCGCCGCCGAAGCGCGCATCGCGCTGATCGGCGAGGAGCGCGAGACGCTCAACCAGCAACTGGGGCGCGAGCGCAAGCCGATCGTCAGCCTCACCGCTGCCCTGCAGCAGTTTTCCCGCCGTCCGGTGGCGCTGTCTTTGTTGCGGCCCGGCGAGGTGCAGGATCTGGTCTATCTTCGCGCGGTGATGGCCAACACCGTGCCGCAAGTCGAAAGCCGCACCGCCAGCCTGAAGCAGCGCATCGCCCGCTCGCAAATGCTCGAGCAGGAAGCGGTGCAGGCCGCCCAGGTGCTGCGCGCAGAAGAAGAGTCGCTGGCCACGCGCAGCGAGGAGCTTGCCGGCATTGTCGAGCAGCAACAGCTCGCCGCGCGTGAGGCAGGGCTCGATGCCAGCCGCGAAGCTGAGCGGGCGCTGGCGCTGGGAGAGCAGGCGCGCGATCTCGACAGTCTGGTGGGCGAGCTCGAACGCGCCGCCAGCCTGCGCGCGCGCCTTGCGGCATTGCCCGGCCCCGTTCTGCGTCCCGGCAGCGGGCAAGCAGTGACCAGCGCACGCGAGCCGCTTCCCGCGCCGCAGGCAGAACAGCAGCGTGCGGCTCCTTCGCCCTATGTCCTGCCAGTCACCGGGCGCACCGTCACCGGCTTTGGCGCGCCTGTCGGCAGCGGCCTCAGCCAGGGTGTCTCGCTCGCCCCGAGGGCCAACGCGCAAGTGGTCGCCCCGGCAGCAGGAAGAGTGGCCTTTTCAGGCCCTTATCGCGGCTATGGGCAGATCGTGATCATCGAGCACGCGGGCGGCTGGAGCAGTCTCGTCACGGGCCTAGCCCGCAGCGATGTGGAAGTGGGTGACGAGCTGGTCGATGGCGCGCCGATTGGTGTGGCAGGACCGGGCAGGCCGACGATCAGCCTCGAACTGCGCCGCGCGGGCACTCCGGTGAATCCGCTCGATTTCACGAATTAGGTCCTGAACGTTTCACTTCGGCACTTGGAATGGGGCGGTCGATCCTCATCTGGCGTTAAGACGCGTGCTGCGATACACTCACGCGTTGGGACTCAACAGGATACCACGTGCCATGAAGCTTGCCCCAAGACTCGCTCCTGCCATTCGCGCTGCTGCCCTGTGCACTGCCGTTGCGCTGCTGCCCGCCACCACTGCTGCTTTCGCCCAGGTAGAAGGGCGCGCCTCGCCCGAATTCGCGCGGCTTTTCGCGACGTACCAGCGGATCAAGGCCAGCTATGTCGAGCCGGTGGATGACGAGACGCTGATCCGCGGCGCGATTGACGGCATGCTCGCCTCGCTCGATCCGCACAGCTCCTATATCGACGGTGCGGCGATGGATCGCCTGTCGACGATGATTGACGGCAATTACCAGGGCCTCGGCATCTCGATCCAGATGGATGACGGGCTGGTGCGCGTGGTCTCGCCGTTCAAGGGCAGCCCGGCAGACCAGGCCGGGATCAAGGCGGGCGATTTCATCTCCCACGTCAATGGCAAGCTGATCTACGGCCTGGAGATCAACGAGGCGGTGGAGCAGATGCGCGGTCCTGCCGGTACCGATGTCGACGTGACCATTCTTCGCGCCGGGCGGGATGAGCCGATGGAACTCACCGTTACGCGCGGCGTGATCGAGCTGGAGCCGGTCACCTGGGAACTGCAGGATGGCGACATCGGCCATATCAGCGTCAATGAATTCAGCCGTGACGTGGGCGCGGACGTCAATGAAGCGGTGGCGGACCTGCGCCTGCAGGCGAAGGGCGGTCTCAAGGGCCTCGTGCTTGACCTGCGCCGCAATCCGGGCGGTTCGCTGGATGAAGCCGTCGCCCTGTCGGACCTGTTCCTCGATGAAGGACAGATCGTCTCGCAGCGGGGCCGCGCGCGGCGGGATACGATCTATTACGATGCCGAAACCGTCTATCGCGGTGACGTGGCAGAGGGCCTGCCGATCATCGTGCTGATTGACGAAGGCTCGGCCTCTGCCAGCGAGATTGTCGCCGGTGCGCTTCAGGATCACCAGCGCGCGCTGATCATGGGTGAACGCAGCTTCGGCAAGGGCAGCGTGCAGACGCTGTTGCCGCTCACGCGCGACACGGCGTTGAAGCTCACCACGGCTCGCTATTACACGCCATCGGGCCGCAGCGTGCAGGAAGGCGGTATCGAGCCCGATATCCGCGTGCCGCAGCTGTCCGATCCCGATGCCGAACGTCGCCAGCGTTACGCCTTGCGCGAAAGCGATTTGCGCGGACACCTCGTCAACGAGATATCCTATGAGGACAAGTCGCTGGAGCGTGACCAGATCGCCGATCCGCGCTTCCAGATGACGGCGGAAGAGCTGGAGGAACAGGGCATCGAGGACTTCCAGCTGCAATATGCGCTGGATACGCTTCGCCGCACCAATGGCGTGGCGATTGCCGCTCGCGCCAGCACCGCTGCTCGCAACAACTGAAGGCAGGCGCGTGAGCAACTCTGACCATCTCGCGCAGCGCCTCGCGCTGATCGTGCCCCTGCTGCTGCTGGGCGGCGCGTACATCTCGCAATACATCTTCGGCCTGTTCCCGTGCGAGATGTGCTGGTGGCAACGCTGGCCGCATTTTGCCGCGGCGGGGCTCGCCGTGCTGTCCCTCTTCGCTCCGCCCAAGCGGATCTGGGTGGCGATTGCTGCGGGCGGCATTCTCACGTCCGGCCTGATCGGCTTTTTCCATGCCGGGGTGGAGTATCACTTCTGGGAAGGCGTCACCGGTTGCGCCTTGCCTGCGGCCCATGGGGGCGACATGCTGGAGGCGATCTTCGACCAGCCGATCGTGCGTTGTGACCAGGCACCGTGGACTCTGGCCGGCATCTCGCTCGCCGGTTTCAACGCCGTCATTTCCATTGCCGCTGCCATCACCATATGGGTGTTGCTGGCCAAGAAGGATGCGAAATGAGCACTGCAACTGCAAAGCCCGACCGTTCGGAAATGATCCGCGTTGACCAGGCGGGCGAATTCGGCGCGACGCGCATCTATGCGGGGCAGCTCGCGGTGATGGGTGATCGCGGCCCGCATTCGGCGGAAATCCGCGCCATGGCCGAGCAGGAAGAGGGGCACCGCGCGGAATTCGATGCGCTGATGGCGCAGCGCGGCGTGCGCCCCACCGCCTTGCAGCCGTTCTGGGATGTTGCCGGTTTCGCGCTGGGCGCAGGCACTGCGCTGATCGGGCCGGAAGCCGCCATGGCCTGCACCGCCGCCATCGAAACCGAGATCGACGAGCATTACTCGCGCCAGCTGGAAGACCTCGAGAAATCGGGCGACGATCCGGAACTTGCCGACATGATCGCCCGTTTCAGGGAAGACGAGCGCGAACACCGCGATGCCGCCTTTGCTGCCGGGGCCGAGAAAGCGCCCGCCTATCCGCTGCTTTCTGCCGCGATCCGTCTGGGCTGCCGCGCGGCGATCCGCATCTCGGAGAAGATTTGATCGCGGTCATTGAGCCGCCGCGCCGCTTCAGACAAGGTTCACGCGAATAGGCGCTTGTATCGCCCGCATGTCATTGAGGATTGAGACGATGAAGACCGCACTTCTGCTTGCCGCCGCAACCGCCATGGCTGGTCTTGCCGCCACGCCCGCCGCCGCGCAGGACGAGGGGAACGAGCGGATCATGATGGTCCAGATCCCGCAGGGCGGCGATTGCCCGGACAGCCCGGACAGTGACACCATCGTGGTGTGCGAGGAGATCGAGGATCCCTATCGCATCCCCAGCCAGCTGCGGCAAAGCCGCTCGCCCGAAAACCAGAGCTGGGCAGAACGGTCGCGCGACTTCAACGAAGTCGGCAAGTCTGGCCCCGGTTCCTGCACCAATATC
>JAUIJI010000043.1 GCA_030431435.1 Alphaproteobacteria bacterium
TGATCGCCGGCTTCATCACCGCCTCGGGCATCCTCATCGCCACCAGCCAGCTGCGCCATTTGCTCGGCATATCGGGCGGGGGCGAGAACTGGCCGGAGATGCTCGGCGCGCTGGTTTCCAACCTGCCCCAGACCAACCCATACACGCTGGTGCTTGGCGGCTTGGCCACGGCGTTCCTGTTCTGGGTGCGCAAGGGCTTTGCCCCGCTCCTCGAAAAACTGGGAATGACCAAGAAAGGCGCAGGCATGGCCGCCAAGGCCGGGCCGGTGATCGCCGTGGTGCTCACCATCCTTGCCGTGCTGGTGTTCGACCTTGCCGGCAAGGACGTGGCGCTAGTGGGTGCGGTTCCGCAAGGCCTGCCGCCCTTTGCGCTGCCAAGCACCAATCCGGACCTGATCGCCCAGCTGTGGGTGCCCGCGCTGCTCATTTCGATCATCGGTTTTGTCGAAAGTGTCTCTGTCGCGCAAACGCTCGCCGCCAAGCGCCGCCAGCGGATCACGCCGGATCAGGAGCTGGTCGGCCTTGGCGCGTCCAACATCGCCTCGGCCTTTTCCGGCGGCTATCCGGTGACGGGCGGCTTTGCCCGTTCGGTGGTCAATTTCGATGCCGGGGCACAGACGCCTGCCGCCGGGGCATATACCGCAGGCGGCATCGCGCTTGCCTCGCTGTTCCTCACTCCGCTGCTGTTCAACCTGCCGATTGCCACGCTGGCCGCCACGATCATCGTTGCCGTGCTCAGCCTGGTGGATCTGAAGACGCCGGGGACCTTGTGGCGTTATTCCAAGGCGGACTTTGCCGCGCATATGGCCACCATCATCGCCACCCTGCTGGCAGGCGTGGAGATGGGCGTGATCGCGGGCGTGCTGCTCGGCCTGCTGCTCTATCTGTGGAAGGCCAGTCGCCCGCATGCCGCCATCGTCGGCCGCGTGCCGGAAACCGAACATTTCCGCAATGTCGAGCGGCACAAGGTGCTCACCCTGCCGCACCTCATCTCGATCCGCATTGACGAGAGCCTGACCTATCTCAACGCCCGCTGGCTGGAGGAATATGTGCTCGAGCGCGTGGCCGAGAGGCCCGAGCTGCGCCACGTGATCCTGATGTGCAGCGCGGTGAACTCGATTGACGCAACAGGGCTGGAAAGCCTGGAGGCGATCAACCATCGTTTGGCCGACGGGGGCATCGGCCTGCACTTGTCCGAAGTGAAGGGCCCGGTGATGGACCGGCTGAACGATACCCATTTCCTCGCCGAGCTGAATGGCCGCGTGTTCCTGTCGCAGGATCGCGCCTGGTCGGAGCTGGCCAAGGACAATGGCGAGCCGGCGCAAGCCACCGACCACCAAATGGCAAGAGGACTGATCTGATGACAGCCATCCCCGACAAGGACGCGAAGTGTCGCGCCATCGAAGACATGATCGCCGCGGGCAAGGGCGTGACCGAAAGCTGCCGCGAGTTCGGCATCTCGGAAAAGACCCTGTATCGCTGGCGCAAGGCAACCGCTAAGTAGCCCCCACCGGAGTCGCCAGGCTCCCCTGACCGAACGCGAGGATCAGCGAATGTTCGAGTCGTTAGACGCCATATTGCTGGCGCGCATCCAGTTTGCCTTCACGGTGAGCTTCCACTTCATCTTCCCGGCGTTCTCGATCGGGCTGGCGAGCTATCTCGCGGTGCTCGAAGGGCTGTGGCTGAAGACGGGCAAACCGGTTTACCTCGACCTGTTCAAATACTGGATGAAGATCTTCGCCATCGCCTTTGCCATGGGCGTGGTGAGCGGCATCGTGATGTCCTACCAGTTCGGCACCAACTGGTCGGTCTTCTCCGATCTGGCAGGGCCGGTAATCGGGCCGCTGATGGCTTACGAGGTGCTGACAGCCTTCTTCCTCGAAGCTGGCTTCCTCGGCGTGATGCTGTTCGGCATGGAGAAGGTGGGCAAGAAGCTGCACTTCTTCGCCACGCTGATGGTGGCGGCGGGCACTTTCGTTTCGGCCTTCTGGATCCTGTCGGTCAACAGCTGGATGCAGACGCCGACCGGCTTTGAAATGGGCGCGAACGGGCAGTTCCTGCCCGGACCCAGCTGGATCGACATCATCTTCAACCCCAGCTTCCCTTACCGGCTGGTCCACACGGTTACGGCGGCATACCTGACCACCGCCTTCGTGGTTGGCGCGGTGGGTGCCTGGCACCTCATCAAGGACAAGACCAACGGCCATGCCCGCACCATGTTTTCCATGGCGATGTGGATGGCCGCCATTGTCGCGCCGGTGCAGATCTTCGTGGGTGACATGCACGGCCTCAACACCATGGAGCACCAGCCGCAGAAGGTGATGGCGATGGAAGGCCATTATGAAAGCCACCCCGATGGCGCGCCCTTCTATGTCTTCGGCATCCCCAATGACGAGGAGCAGCGGCTGGATTACGCGGTGGGCATTCCCAAGCTTTCCAGCCTGATCCTGAAGCACGACCTCAACGCCCCGCTCGACGGGCTGGACACGATTGCCGATGACGAACAGCCGCCGGTCTTCATGGTGTTCTGGGCCTTCCGCATCATGGTGGCGATCGGCGTTGCGATGATGGGGCTTGGCATGTGGAGCCTGTTCGCAAGGTATCGCGGCAAGCTCTACGACTGGCCCCTGCTGCATCGCGCCGCGCTGGTCATGGGACCATCGGGCTTCGTGGCGGTGATCGCCGGGTGGATCACCACCGAAGTCGGCCGGCAGCCTTACGTGGTCTACGGCCTGCTGCGCACCGCAGACGCGGCAAGCCCGCTCGATGCGCCCGCCGTGGCAGCATCGCTGCTGGCATTCGTTGTGGTCTATTTCGCGGTCTTCTCTGTCGGCACGTGGTACCTGCTGCGGCTGATGGCAGCCACGCCGAAGACCCACGAGCAAGGCGTCAAGCGCGGCGATGATGACGGCCCGATCCGCACCGCCGGCATCACCCCCGGCCCGACGCAGAACCCCGGCGAGGAGGAGACCCTGCCGCAGAGTGTTCTGGTGAAGAAGGAGGACGGCCAATGAGTATCGACCTCACCGTGATCTGGGCGCTCATCATCGCCTTCGGCATCTTCGCCTATGTGGTGATGGACGGGTTTGACCTTGGCATCGGCATCCTTTTCCCGCGTTTCCAGCCGGGCGAGGGACGCAACCGGGCGATGAATTCCATCGCGCCCTTCTGGGACGGCAACGAGACGTGGCTGGTGCTGGGCGGAGGCGGCTTGTTTGCGGCTTTCCCGCTGGCTTACGCGATCATCCTGCCCGCCACCTATCCGCTGGTCATCGCCATGCTGCTCGGCCTGGTGTTCCGCGGGGTGGCCTTCGAATATCGCTGGCGTGACGAGAAGCACCGCCCCTTCTGGGACATGGCTTTCATGGGCGGATCGCTGGTCGCTGCCCTGTCGCAAGGCATGATCCTTGGCGCGCTGCTGCAAGGCATTACCGTGGTCGACCGCGCCTATGCCGGCAGCTGGTTCGACTGGCTGACGCCCTACACGCTGCTGACCGGCCTTGGCACGGTGGCAGGCTATGCCTTGCTCGGTTCGACGTGGCTGGTCTGGCGGCTGGATGGCGAGGTGCAGCAAAAGGCGCGCGGGCTCGCTCGCATGTCGGCGCTGGCAACAGCGGCGCTGATGGGGGCTGTCAGCCTCTACAACCTCTCGCTGAGGCCCGAATATGCAGACCGCTGGTTCACCGCGCCAGAGGTCTACTGGCTGGCCCCGCTGCCCGTTGCCACGGCGGTGGTGGCGGTGCTGCTGTGGCGCGCGCTGGCGAAGGGCGAAAGCGCGCCCTTCTGGTATTCGCTCGGCCTGTTCTTGCTCGGCATGGCGGGGCTGGGCGTGACGATCTGGCCCAATGTCGTGCCGCCGGACATCACCATCTGGGATGCCGCCGCGCCGGAGCGCAGCCAGGTCTTCATGCTGATCGGCGTCGCCATCACCCTGCCGCTGATCGTTGGATACACCGGCTGGGCATACTGGGTGTTCCGCGGGAAAGTGGGCAAGGAGGGCTACCATTGAGCCAGTCGCCGCTCTGGAAGCGCCTTGTATGGATGGTCGGCATCTGGGCGGCGAGCGTGGCCACGTTGGGCGTGGTGGCGATGATCCTCAGGAGCTGGATCGGCGCGTGAAGCGCAAATCCGTTGCTTGATGGCAACAGGTTGCCCCTGACACAAAACTGACGCGAAGCTGACAAGGGAGCGTCACATGCGGCTCCTAGCGGGCCTTCCATCAATCCCGATGGAGGACCCCGAACATGAAGAACCGCATACTCCTTGCCACCAGCAGCATGGCTGCCCTCGCACTTTCCGCCACCTCCGCGTTCGCTGGCGACGTTGCCGGCACCGTGGTTGACGAAACCGCGACGGTGAACCTGCAGTCGGCCACGATCTCGATCCCCGAACTCGGCCGCCAGGTGGTGACCGACCGCGATGGCACCTACCGCTTCAGCGATGTGCCCGCAGGCACTTATGAAGTGATCGCCCGCTATGTCGGCGCGCCGGACGAGACCATGACCGTGGAAGTGCCCGAAGCAGGCACCGTCACGCTCAACTTCTCGCTCGGCGGTGACAACTCCTCGCGCATCCTCGTGTTCGGCCAGGGTGCCAACATCTCCAGCGCGCTGTCGCGCAAATATGGTTCCGACACCGTGTCCGACGTGTTGACGCGCGACGCCATCGGCCAGTTCCCTGACCAGAACGTGGCGGAAAGCCTGCGCCGCCTGCCCGGCATCAATGTGCTGAACGATCACGGCGAAGGCCGGTTCGTTTCGGTGCGCGGCCTTGATCCGAATCTCAACGCCAGCTCCATCAACGGCGTACGCGTGCCTGCTCCCGAAGGCGATATCCGCGCCGTGGCGCTGGACGTGGTCTCCAGCGACATCATCGAGAGCATCGAGGTGAAGAAGTCGCTGACGCCTGACATGGATGCCGACACCATCGGCGCCAGCATCGAGATCAACACCGTTTCCGCATTCGACCGTCGCGGCAACTACCTGACCGCCAAGGCCGAAGGCAGCTACAACAACTATTCCGGCGAAATCGGCCCCAAGGGCAGCGTGGATTTCGCTTATCGCCTTGCCGAGAATGTCGGCGTGTCGGGCGGCCTCAGCTATTACAAGCGCGAATACGAAGTCGACACGATCGAGGCTGACGGCTGGGACGATGACAATGGCTTCATCTTCCCCGAAGAAGTCCAGTATCGCGACTATGACGTGGAGCGCGAACGCCTGTCCGCCACGCTGGGCTTCGATTTCCGCGCTTCGGATACCACGGACCTCTATGTTCGCGGCCTGTTCAGCCAGTTCGATGACCAGGAATACCGCCGCCGCACCACGCTGGTGCTGGAAGATGCGGATATCACCGGCAGCGGCTTTACCGGCAGCTTCTCCGATGGTGACGAGATCGTTGTCGAACGCGACATCAAGGACCGCTTCGAACGCCAGCGCACCATGTCGCTCGCCGTGGGCGGCGAAACCTTCACCGGCCCGTGGACCATCGAATATATGGCGAGCTACGCCAAGTCCTCCGAGAAGGAAGACGGCAGTGTCGACCCGACGCAGTTCGAACGCGAGTTCTCGGGCGAAGGGCTGGTGCTCGACCTCGATTTCTCCGACCCGCGCACCCCGATGTACGCGGCAAGCGGTGTGGCCGATTTCTTCGATGCCTCTACCTACGAGCTGAACGACGTCGAGTTCGTCGATGCCTCGGATTCGCAGGACGAGGAATACGCCGTGAAGTTCGACGTGGGCCGCGAATTCCCGATGGATAGCGGCGTGTTCAGCCTGCAGACCGGCTTCAAGGGCCGTTGGCGCGAAAAGAGCTTCAACCTCGACGTGGAGTTCTACGAATATGACGGTCCGGGCAGCTATACGCTGGCCGATGTTCTCGGCGAACAGACCTTCCGTCGTGGCAATATCGGCCCGGTTGCCAGCTACACCGGCCATACCGATTTCTTCCTGTCCAACTTCGCCGATTTCGAACTGCAGGAGGTGGACACCGTGTTCGACAGCGCGGTGGAAGATTACACCATCGAGGAAGACATCATGGCCGGTTACCTGCTCGGCCGCTGGGAAAGCGACAACCTCCGCGTGATCGGCGGCGTGCGTTACGAGCACACCCAGACCGACATCTTCGGCAACAACGTGCTGCTGGTGGAAGAGGACGGCACGCTGCCTGATGGCTCCACCGCCACCGATGACACGGTGATCGTCACCAACAGCTTCACGCCGAAGAACTACGGTTTCTGGCTACCCAGCCTGAACATCCGTTTCGAGCCGCAGGATGATGTCGTGCTGCGCCTCGCCGGATACCGCTCGGCTGTGCGTCCGCCCTTCTCGAAGGTTGCACCGCGCTTCACCACCGAGATCAATGACGACAACGAGATCGAGGGTGAATTCGGCAATCCGGGCCTTGAACCCTATGAGGCATGGAACTTCGATGCCTCGGCGGAATACTACTTCTCCGGCAATGGCGCGATCTCGGCGGCGTTCTTCTACAAGGACATCAAGAACTACGTCGTCGACGTCGAATACAATGCCGAGGATTTGAACGGGAACGACGTGATCGATCCTGACGAGCGGCTGGTGTTCAACGGCATCGCCTTTGACGAAGCGGTGATCCCGCTCAACGGTGACAGCGCCGAAGTGTGGGGCATCGAACTGGGCTTTTCGCAGCAGTGGACCATGCTTCCCGGTGCGCTGTCGGGACTGCTGACGCAGCTCAACTACACCTACACCGATGCCACCGGCACCGTGCCTGATGCCGCTTCGGATACGCTGGGTGCAGTTACCGCCACGCGCACGATCCCGCTGCCGGCAACGTCCAAGCACACCTTCAACGCGGTGCTGGGTTACGAATGGGGCCCGCTCTCGCTGCGCCTTGCCGGTACCTATCGTGACATGTTCCTCGATGAACTGGGCAGCTCGGCAGACGAGGACCGCCTGATCGACGATCACTTCCAGCTCGACTTCAGCGCCAAGTATCGCGTGACCGACAACGTCCAGGTCTTCTACGAATGGATCAACATCACCGAGGAGGATTTCTTCGCCTACAACACCTATGGCGGCCGCCAGAACGTGTATGAAAGCGAGTTCTCCAGCTGGACCATGAAGGGCGGCGTGAGGGTGACGTTCTGATGCGCGCCCTGAAAATCGCAGCAAGCGCAGTGCTGGCGTCGGGCCTCGCGGCCTGCGCCACCACCCCGCAGGGCCTGCCTCCGGTGGCGGTCATGGCGAAAGCCGAGACCGTGCCGGTGGGCACCATGAACGAGGACGCGGCCGACGATCCGGCGATCTGGCGCAATGCGGCTGATCCCGCCGCAAGCCTGATCGTGGCGACCGACAAGAAGGGCGGCCTCTACGTCTATAACCTCGATGGCGAGATCCGCAGCTTCCTCGACTATGGGTTGGGCCTCAACAATGTCGACCTGCTGACCTTGCCCGATGGCCGGGTGATCGTGGCGGCAAGCGACCGCAGCGATCTGGCCATGGTGCATATCCTTCTAGCCGAGCTCGACACTGCTGCTGGCACGCTGACGCAGCTTGCGCGTATCCCGGTGGGGCCGGGCGAGGGCTATGGCATCTGCAAGGGCGCGGTGAATGATGACGGGTCCTTCGTCATCTACAATGCGCCCAAGGAAGGCGCGATCTATCGTACTGACCTGCATTTCACCGGCGGCGAATGGGCTGACCGGACCGAAACGATCCAGCAGGTGCCGAGCCAGCCCGAAGGCTGCATCTATGACGAACGCACCGGCACGCTGTATATCGGCGAGGAAGTCGGCGGCATCTGGGCGATGCCGGGCGCAGTGGCGAGTGGTGACAAGGTGATGGTCGCTCCGGTCGACAACCAGTATCTCGTTGCCGATCTCGAAGGCCTTGCCATCGCACCGCACGGCGATACCGGTGGCTATCTCGTCGCCTCATCACAGGGTGACAATGCCTATGCCGTTTACAGCCTGCCGGATGTTGTCCCTCTGGGCCGTTTCCGTATCGCTGAAGGCGCTTTGGGTTCTGCCGAGGAAACCGACGGGATCGAGCTCAACGCGATGGATTTCGGGCCGGACTATCCGCAAGGCCTGTTCGTTGCCCAAGACGGGCAGAACGGTGCTGACGCGCAGAACTTCAAGCTTGTCAGTTGGGCAGATGTGAAGGCCGCGCTCGGCCTCGATTGACCTTCATTGCGGTCGCCATTGCGGCGACAGATGGCTGGCCGGGAGTGTGATTTCCACGCTTCCGGCCAAGTCGCGTGAGCTTTCCGCCACGGTCACCGTGTAGCTGCCTTCCGCGCGGCTCCAGCCGGGATTTTCCATATCCCATATCGTCAGCAGTCGTGGATCGATGGCCACGCTGACGAGCTTCGTTTCGCCGGGCGCGAGGTTGACCTTGGCAAAGCCGCCCAGCCTGCGCGGGGCTTCCCAGCCTGCTCCCGAAACATAAACCTGCGCTGCATCGGCCCCTGCCACATCGCCGCTGTTGGTTACGCGGAACGTGGCCACCAGCCCTTCGCCCGCGCGGCTGACCGAAAGGTCGCCATAATCGAACTCGGTGTAGGACAGTCCGTGGCCGAAGGGGAAAAGCGGCTCCAGACCCTGCGCGTCGAACCACTTGTATCCCACCGTTGCGCCTTCGGTGTAGTTGACGTCACCCGGCTGCGGCGCGCCCGGGTGCGGCAGTTGTTCAAGGCTGCGCGGGAATGTTGCGGGCAAATGGCCCGAGGGGTTCACAGTGCCGGTCAGGACATTGGCAATCGCCGCGCCGCCCATGCGGCCGGGATACCACGCCTCGAGGATGGCGGGCACGTCATCGGCCCAGGGCATCGCCACCGGGCCATTGGTCTGCAACACCACCACCGTGTTTGGATTGGCGGCAGCGACAGCGGCGATCACTGCGTCCTGCTCGCCATCCAGTTTCATTTCTACATCGATGCTCTCGCTCGACCATTGGGTTCCGAACACCAGCACCACGTCAGCCTCGGCAGCGAGCGCGGCGGCGAGTTCTGGCACATCGCCGCTGACATAGTCGATCCGGGCTTGCGGCCGCAGGCCGACAAGCTCAGCCATCGGGCTGGAAGGGTAATAGACCACCGGCCCCGGCCAGCTGGTCGGTTCGATCCCCGGCACCGCATTCTCGCCGTCAGGATAGACCTGGCTCGATCCGCCGCCGGACAAGACGCCCGCATCGGCATGGCCGCCGACGATCAATATGTTCTCGGCATTGGCCGCCAGCGGCAGGATGTCGCCCTCGTTCTTGAGCAGCACGATTGCGCTTTCGGCATCGCGCTGG
Source organism: Alphaproteobacteria bacterium (assembly GCA_030431435.1). Classification (GTDB taxonomy): domain Bacteria; phylum Pseudomonadota; class Alphaproteobacteria; order Sphingomonadales; family Sphingomonadaceae; genus Alteraurantiacibacter. The sequence goes on from JAUIJI010000043.1 coordinate 9,273, forward strand.
CTGACTGCGCGGTTGGTGGCAAAATCGATGAACTGGTCCGGCTCCACCGGATTGTCGATCACGCCATGGGCAAACATCGCGCGCAGGATGCGGCTTGCCATCAGGTCAATCCGCTCCATGCTGATCGACCCGTCAGCCAGCGCAGCCTCCAGCTTGTCGGCTGCAAACCAGCCATCAACCTGCAGGCCGAAACCCGATTCCTGGTCCAGCCCGGCATTGGCAGAAGGCGCGGTGGAGTGGACGCCGCCCCAGTCAGACAGGACATAACCCGGCCAGCCCCATTCATCGCGCAACACCTGCGTCAGCAGGAAAGGATGTTCGCAGGCATGCGGGCCGTTGACGCGGTTATAGGCGCACATCACCGAACCGGGCTCGCCGATCTCATGCGCAATCTGGAAGGCGAGCAGGTCGCTCATCCGCAGTGCGCCTTCCTCGATCACAGAATTGCCCGAATTGCGCGCAGTTTCCTGGTCGTTCACCGCGAAATGCTTGGAAGTGGAAATGATGTTGTTCGATTGCACCCCGGCGATCTGATGGCCGACCATGGTGCCAGCGAGCAGCGGGTCTTCCCCGGCATATTCGAACGTACGGCCGCCGCGTGGTTCGCGCAGCAGGTTGACGCTGCCGCCCAGCATGACGTTGAAACCGTCCGCGCGCGCCTCGCGCCCGATCATCGCCCCGCCGTTAAACGCGATCTCGCGGTCCCATGTGGCTGCCGTGGCAATGCCGGAGGGGAGCGCGGTGCGCGGGCGTTTCACTGCTGCGCCGCCTTGCGTGGCGACGCCGATCCCGGCATCGGTCTGCCATTGCGGCGGTATGCCCATCCGCTCGATCCCTGGCACGAAGCCTGCGGAACCGGCGCGCGGTCCGTCTATCACCTGATAACCCGTCGCGGGAAAGCTCTCCCCGAAGTAGCCCATCAGCAGCGTCAGCTTCTCGGCGCGGCTCATCTGCGCCAGCATGGTGGCTGCGCGTTCCTCCGGCGAGCCAGTGGTTTCGGCGGCCATGGTGTAGGCCGGTTGCGGGGGCAGCCGCGTTTCCTGCGCGCTAAGGGGCATTGCAAGAACCAGTACGGATGCCGCCATCGCCAGTTTTCCCGCGCGGCGTGTTTGCCCTGTCATTGCAATTCTCCTCCTGTTCCCCGAAACATATCAGCATAGACCCCGATCAATGTCATCAGCAGGCTGACATGCTTGTGTAAGATGCTGCTGCAAATGGAATTGCAGTTTCCCTTCGAAGAGGCTCGATAGACATCATGACCACCAATCGCCGCCATTTCCTGCGCAACACCGGCAGCGCCTTTGCCGCGCTGGCCGCTGCTGGCTGTGCCGGGCGCGCCGGTACGCAGATGGCCAGCGCCCCGCTGGCGGAAAGCTATGGCGCGCTGGTGCCTGACCCGGACGGCATACTCGATCTGCCGCGCGGCTTTTCCTACCGCGTGCTGTCATCGCTGGGCGATGCGATGAGCGATGGCGGCACCGTGCCGGACAAGGCCGATGGCATGGGCTGTTTCGACCTTGGCAATGGTGAATGGGCGCTGGTGCGCAACCACGAGCTGCGCCCCGGAGACGGGGATGGCGGGGCGTCTGGCCCGGCATTCGATACGGTCGCGCGCAGCCTGCGCCCGCTGCCGGGCGGCACCACCACGGTGGTGCTCGATGCAGCCACGCTGGAAGTGAAGCGCGAATATCGCTCGCTCGCCGGCACGATCCGCAATTGCGCCGGGGGCGTAACCCCGTGGGGCAGTTGGCTGACCTGCGAAGAGGATGTCTCGACGCCGGATGGCCGTATCAACCAGAGCCACGGATGGGTGTTCGAAGTGCCTGCCAATGCCGAACGGCAGGTCGATCCCGTGCCGCTGAAGGCGATGGGCCGTTTCAACCACGAAGCGGCCTGCGTCGATCCGGTCAGCGGTATTGTCTACATGACCGAGGACCGGATGGACTCGCTGCTCTATCGCTACGTGCCCACGATCCGGAGCGACCTTTCGCGCGGCGGCGTTCTAGAAGCGTTGAAGCTCGAAGGGGTTGCCGATTCCCGCAACTGGGACGCACAGGCCATCGCTCCGGGTGAGCGGGTGTGGGGCAGCTGGGTCCGGCTCGACGATGTCGAAGCGCCTGAGGATGATTTGCGCATGCGCGGCGCGGCGGCAGGTGCGACGCTGTTCGCCCGCGGCGAGGGCATGTGGATGGGCGAGGGCGAGTTCTTCTTCACCTGCACCAATGGTGGCAAGGCAAAGGAAGGGCAGATCTTCCGTGTCCAGCCTCGCCCGCGCGGGCCTGATTTCATCGATCTGTTCTATGAAAGCACCGATCGCGACATCTACAGCTTTGGCGACAACCTCACCATCGCGCCAGATGGCCATCTGATCATCTGTGAGGACCAGTATTCGGCCACGGTGGACAACCATCTGCGCGGCGTCACGCCTGCGGGCGAAGCCTATGCCTTTGCCCGCCTGCGCTTGCAGACCGAGCCTGCCGGGGCGTGCTTCTCGCCAGACGGGCGCACGCTGTTCGTCAACGCCTATGCGCCCACGCGCACGCTGGCCATCACCGGCCCGTGGAAGTGGCTTTGAGCCGCATCCTCTTCGTCTGCCTCGGAAATATCTGCCGTTCGCCGCTGGCCGAAGCTGCCTTCCGGCGCGAGGTGGAACTGGCCGGGCTTGAGGTGGAGGTGGATTCCGCCGGGACCGGCGACTGGCATATCGGCAAGCCGCCTGATCCACGCGCGGTGGACGTCGCTGCGAAGAACGGCGTTGCGATCACCAACCTGCGCGCGCGCCAGCTGGCGGAAACGGACTTCACCGCCTTCACCCATATCTTCGCGATGGATCACGAGAATCTCGAGAACATCCGCGCTGCCATGCCCGGTGATGCCACGGCGCAGGTCAGCCTGCTGCTCGACATGGTGCCGGGGCGCGAGGGAGAGGCGGTGGCCGATCCCTATTTCGGCGATGACGAGGGGTTTGCGCTGACTTGGGCGGACGTCAGCGAAGCGGCAAAGGCGCTCGTCTGGCACTTGCAGCGGGGCGGCTAGTCCTCGGGGTTAGCCCCAGATCATCTTGAACGCCGAAACCACCAGCATGGCTGCGAGCGCATAGCGCACGAGATTGTCGTTCACCTTGCCCGCCACCAGCGAGGCGATGGCTATTCCCGGAATGGAGCCCAGCAGCAGGCTGGCGAGCAGCCACATATCGACATTGCCCAGCCAGCTGTGGCCCATCGCGGCGAGCAGGGTCAGCGGCACGGCGTGGATGATGTCGGTGCCGACGATGGTCTTGGCTGACAGGCGCAGCGGATAGGCCAGCGCCAGCAACACCGCCACCAGCGCGCCTGCGCCGACAGAGGTCAGCGTCACCAGCACGCCCACCGCTGCCCCGCCTGCGACGGTGGCCACCAGCTGGCGGCGCTGTGTTGTCGGGCTGATCTCGCGGTGGAATTTGCGCAAGGGTGCGGTGATGCGCTGTTTGGCAAGCATAAGCACGGCGGTGATGAGCAGGGCAATCCCCAGCAGCAACATCAGCGCGTCGGTTTCCATCCTGCCGCCGCTGAACACCGCCAGCCAGCCCACCGTCAGCGCCGCGGCGGGCAGGCTGCCCAATGCCAGGCGCTTGACGATCTGCCAGTCGGGCGAGCCGAGCTTGTGATGGATGCCGCCGCCCACCGCCTTGGTGATGGCGGCGAACCACAGGTCAGTGCCCACGGCCACAGCGGGGTTCACGCCGAAAATGGCGATCAGCAGCGGCGCCATCAGCGATCCGCCGCCCACGCCGGTCAGCCCGACAAGGAAGCCGACGAAGGCACCGGCGAGGGAATAGGTGAGGTCCATGCCTCTGGCTGGGTCAGCCCTTGCCCGCCAGTGCGCGCACTTCTTCCAGCGCGGCATCCGCCCATTCGGGGCGGCAGATCAGCAGGTCGGGAAGCCAGGTGTCTTCCCTGTTGTATCGCATGGGGCTGCCGTCGATGCGGCTGCAATGGAGGCCATGCGCGGCAGCCACCGCCACCGGGGCGCAGCTGTCCCACTCATACTGGCCGCCCGAATGAAGGTAGATTTCGGCCTCGCCGCGCACCACGGCCATGGCCTTGGCCCCGGCGCTGCCCATGCCGACGAGTTCGCCGCCGAGCCTGTCTGCCAGCGATACGGCTTCGGCGGCAGGCCGCGTGCGGCTGACCACGAGGCGGGGCTTTGCGGCAGGCTCGGGCAGGGCTTGCGGCTGGTCCGTCCGCAGCACCACGCCGCCATCGAGGCCGGGCAGGGCCACCGCGCCGACCGTGGCCACGCCATCGATCGCAAGGCCGACATGCACCGCCCAGTCGCTGCGTGCCTCGCCATATTCGCGCGTGCCATCGACCGGATCGACAATCCACACGCGGGACTTGTCGAGTCGTTCCTTCGTGTCCTTGCTTTCTTCGGACAGCAAGCCATCGTCCGGGCGCTGCTGGCGCAAGGCATGGACGAGAAACTGGTTGGCGGTCTGGTCCCCCGCCTTGCCCAGCGCCTTGCCTTCGAACATGCCGCTGGCGCGCACTTCAAGCAGGATGCGGCCTGCCACTTCGGCAAGATGCGCTGCGAGTTCTGCGTCAGTCATGCTCATGCCCCCGTTGCGCTTGCTCAGGCGTCGCCCAGCAGCCGGTCGATAATGATATCGGCGGCTTCTTCGGGCGACATGGCGGTGGTGTCGACGCGGATTTCGGCGTTTTCCGGGGCTTCATAGGGGCTGTCGATCCCGGTGAAGTTCTTCAGCTCGCCAGAACGCGCCTTCTTGTAAAGGCCCTTCACGTCGCGCGCTTCGGCCACTTCCAGCGGCGTGTCGACATGCACTTCGATGAACTCGCCATCGGGCAGCATGTCGCGAACCATCTGCCGCTCGGCGCGGAACGGGCTGATGAAGGCGGTGATCACGATCAGGCCGGCGTCGGCCATCAGCTTGGCCACTTCGCCCACGCGGCGGATATTCTCGATCCGGTCCGCCTCGGTAAAACCAAGGTCCTTGTTGAGGCCGTGGCGCACGTTGTCGCCATCGAGCAGGAAGGTGTGCCGGTTCATCCGGTGCAGCTTCTTTTCGACCACATTGGCGATGGTCGACTTGCCCGAGCCCGAAAGGCCGGTGAACCACAGCACGGCGGGCTTCTGGTTCTTCATCTCCGCATGCTGTTCGCGGGTGATGTCGACCGATTGCCAATGCACGTTCTGCGCACGGCGCAGGCTGAAGTTGATCGTGCCTGCACCCACGGTGGCGTTGGTGATCTTGTCGATCAGGATGAACCCGCCCAGCGCGCGGCTGCTGTCATAGGATTCGAAGGTGATCGGCTTGTCGGTGGTGACTTCGGCCACGCCGATGCCGTTCAAGGACAGGGTCTTGGCCGCGAGATGATCGAGGCTGTTGACGTCGATCTCGTATTTCGGGTGCTGGATGGTGGCCGACACGGTCTGCGATGCCAGCTTGAGCCAGTATCCGCGACCGGGGATCAGGTCCTCCTCGCTCATCCAGATGATGTTGGCTTCGAACTGGTCAGCGCTTTCGGGCGGATTGTCGGCGGCTGCGATCACGCTGCCCCGGCTTACATCGACCTCGTCCGCGAGGCAGATCGTCACGGCCTCGCCGGCCACCGCCTCGTCCAGATCGCCGTTCATCGTCACGACCCGCGATACGGTGCTGGTCTTGCCAGAGGGCACGATGCGCACCGCGTCACCCGGCTTGACGGTACCCGAGGTGATCAGTCCGGAGAAGCCGCGGAAATCGAGGTTGGGGCGGTTCACCCATTGCACCGGCATGCGGAAGGCGCGTTCCTGCGCGGCGGTGTTCGCCACTTCCACGCTTTCGAGATGGTCGATCAGGCTCGGGCCCTTGTACCACTTCGTATTGTCGCTGGGCGCATTGGTGATGTTGTCGCCCTTGAAGCCCGAAATCGGGATCGGCGTGAATTCGGTGATGCCGATTTCCTTGGCGAAATCGCGATAGTCGGCCACGATCCTCTCGAAGGTGGATTGGTCGTAATCGACGAGGTCCATCTTGTTCACCGCCAGCACGATGTGGCGGATGCCGACAAGGTGCGACAGGAAGGAATGGCGGCGCGTCTGGGTAAGCACGCCCTTGCGCGCATCGATCAGGATCACGGCAAGGTCTGCCGTGGAGGCGCCCGTCACCATGTTGCGGGTGTATTGTTCGTGCCCCGGCGTATCGGCAACGATGAACTTGCGCTTTTCGGTTGCGAAGAAGCGATAGGCAACATCGATGGTGATGCCCTGTTCGCGCTCTGCCGAAAGCCCGTCCACCAGCAGCGCGAAGTCGATCTCCTGCCCCTGCGTGCCCACGCGCTTGCTGTCTGCTTCCAACGCGGCCAGCTGGTCCTCGAAGATCATCTTCGAATCATACAGCAACCGGCCGATCAGCGTGCTCTTGCCATCATCCACGCTGCCGCAGGTGATGAAGCGCAGCAGCGTCTTGTTCTGGTGGGTTTCGAGATAGGCCTCGATATCCTCCGCGATCAGCGCATCGGTTTCGTAAACTGGAGAGGTCATCGGGTCATCTCGATGTGATTGGTTTCTCGCAGGGGGCGCAGAGGAATTGGAGACGCAGAGGCGTATCGCCCGGCGGCGAAGCCGCCAGTTTCGACGAGCGGTTGCACTGTCCGGTTCGCAGGGTCGTTGAAAGGCCTTCGGCCAACTCGCACAATCCCTGCGCTCTCTGCTCCTCCGCGTTCTCTGCGAGAAACAAATTTGGGAGCGTCAGCCATCAGAAGTAGCCCTCCTGCTTCTTCTTCTCCATCGATCCGTCACCCGAATCCTTGTCGATCACGCGGCCCTGGCGTTCGCTGGTTGTGGTCAGCAGCATTTCCTGCACCACTTCGGAAAGGGTGGATGCCTCGCTCTCGACAGCGCCGGTCAGCGGGAAGCAACCCAATGTGCGGAAGCGGACGGATTTCATGGTGATTTCGGGCTTCCTGCCCATCACCTTTTCCAGCCGCTCGACATCGTCCGCCATGAACAGCCCGCCCTCGTGCTCGTAAGTGGGGCGCTCGGCGGCGAAATAGAGCGGCACGATCTCGATGTTCTCGGCCATGATGTACTGCCAGATATCGAGCTCGGTCCAGTTGCTGAGCGGGAAGACGCGGATGCTCTCGCCCTTGCTCTTCTTCGTGTTGTAGACGTTCCACAGCTCGGGCCGCTGGTTCTTCGGGTCCCAGCCATGGCTTGCGGTGCGGAAGGAGAAGATGCGCTCCTTCGCGCGGCTCTTTTCCTCGTCACGGCGCGCACCGCCAAAGGCTGCGTCGAAACCGTAGAGGTCGAGCGCCTGCTTCAGCCCTTCGGTCTTCCACATGTCGGTGTGCAGCGGGCCGTGGTCGAAAGGGTTGATGCCGCGTTCCTGCGCTTCCGGGTTCTGGTAGACCAGCAGTTCCATGCCGGCGTCCTTCGCGCTCTTTTCGCGCAGCTTGTACATGTCCTGGAATTTCCAGGTGGTGTCGACATGCAGCAGCGGGAAGGGCGGGGGCGAGGGGTAGAAAGCCTTCTTCGCAAGGTGCAGCATCACGGCGCTGTCCTTGCCGATGGAATAGAGCATCACGGGCTTCTGCGCTTCGGCGGCAACCTCGCGCATGATGTGGATGCTTTCGGCCTCAAGCCGCTGGAGATGGGTAAGCTTCTTCATTGCACATTGCGCAATGGCGCGGGCAGGCCGTTCCCGCAAGGGATGGCGATGGCGAGATTTTCTTTCACCCCCTCAATCTGAAGGGGCAAGCGGGCTCCATTCTTCGCCTTCGGGCAGTGGCTCGAAGATCGCATCGAGCATGTCTTCGGTCACGCCTTCCGCCCTTGCAGGCTGCCAGCGCGGCTTGCCATCCTTGTCCACCAGCACCGCGCGCACGCCTTCGGCAAAGTCACTCCGGGCAATCATGCGGGCGGAGAGAGCATATTCGCGCGCCATCTCTTCTGCGAAATCGTCAGGCGCAGTTGCGAACTGGCGCAGCGCCACCTTGGCCGTAGTGGGGCACTTGGAGGTCACCGCCTTCAGCTCCTTGGCGGCCCATGTGCTGTCATCGCCTTCGAGCGCGGCAATGATGCCTTCCAGCGTATCGGGCGCGAAAAGGCGATTGATCGCTGCGGCATTGCCTTCCAGCCGGGGCTTCGGCGCCGGAGTAGCAAGATCGCGCAGGATCTCGTCTGCCGCAGCGGGTTCGGCAGCGATCATTTCCTTCGCTTCGTCCAGATCCTCGCTATCGAGGTAATGGGTGGCAATGCCTGCCCACAGACATTCCGCCCCGTCCAGCTGTGCACCGGTGAGCGCCAGGAACTTGCCCAATGCGCCGGGCAGGCGCGGCAGATAGTAGCCAGCGCCGACATCGGGAAACAGGCCGATCGCGCCTTCGGGCATGGCGAAGAGCGTGTTCTCCGTTGCCACGCGCAATGTCGCGGGCATGGCAAGGCCCACGCCGCCACCCATGGTCACCCCGTCCATGAAGGCGATTACCGGCTTGGGATAGGTAAACAGCAGGTGGTTGAGCCGGTATTCCGCCATGAAGAAGGCGCGACCCGCTTCGCCGCCATCCTCAAGTGCGGAGCGGCGCACGCTGACCACGTCCCCGCCAGCGCAGAAACCGCGCACCTTGGGGCTGTGGTCGATGATCACCGCCTCGACGCCATCGTCATCGCGCCATTCGGTGAGCGCAGCCGCCATCATCTCGCACATGTTCTGCGTCAGCGAATTGAGCGCCTTGGCACGGTTGAGCGAGATCCGCCCAACGGTCCCTTCGCGGCTGGTGAGGACTTCAGGCAATTATTGCCCCGCGCCGACAATGGCCTCGGCCTCGATCTCCACCTTGAAGGCGGGACCGGCGAGGGCGGAAATGCCGATCAGCGTTCCCGTGGGTCGGGCATGGCCGCAATATTTGGTGAAGGCTGCGGTCACGGCCTCGGCATCGGCGATATCGGTCACGAACATGCGCACCCGAACCAGGTCTCCCGACTGGCCGCCAAGCTGCTGGATATAATCGATGATCATCTCGAAGCAGCGTTCGGCTTGCCTCCCGGCATCGTCCGAGATGCTGCCATCGGCTTCCACGCCGATATTGCCCGAGACAATGATTCGCTCGCCCACGCGGATGGCGCGGGTGAACTTGGCGCTCTCCTCAAAGGGGGAAAGCGGCGGGATGCGCTGGCGGCCGTCATTCGGCCCGTTGTTGTCAGCCACAGGAAATCCTCTCGATCACCATGCCTGCATCATATGAAACGGTCAGCCTGTCCAGCCGGTAATCCATTGTGACGGCGGTATTCGGTGGAACCCAGCGCAACACGCGCGCGCCGGTACGTTCGAGCAGCATTGCGCCCAGCTCCTGCGAGGCGACCTCGCCCACCATGCCCTGAACGCCGGAAGCATCGCATTCGCCTTCTGGCGCTCGGGCCGGGGGCTCGCCGTCATCGGGGCTGGCTGGAGTTGTGGCACAGGCGGCCAGCGAAACGCCGAGTGCGACGATGATCGGGATTGTCCTCATGGCGTTATCCTAGCGCGCGGCGGCACGGTGCGCTAGGAGGCGCGCAAGAGAGAGGAGACGGGTGCATGAAAGGGCTGTGGTACGAGGAATTCCACGTCGGCCAGACATTCGATCACCCGCTGCGCCGCACGGTGACCGAAACCGACAATGTGCTGATGAGCACGCTGACGCACAATCCGTCTCCGCTCCACATCAACGCTGAACATATGAAAAACAGCGAGTTCGGACAGATCCTGGTCAACAGCTGCTTCACGCTGAGCCTGATGGTGGGAATCAGCATCAACGACACTACATTGGGCACCACGGCGGCGAATCTCGGCTGGGATGAAGTGCGTTTTCCCGCGCCGGTGTTCGTCGGCGATACCTTGCGGATCGAGACCGAAGTTCTCGAATTGCGCGAAAGCAAATCGCGCCCCACACAAGGTATCGTAACCTTCGCCCATCGCGCCTATAACCAGCGTGATGAGCTGGTGGCGCATTGCAAGCGTACCGTGCTGCATAACAAGAAGCCGCAAGGCTGACAGACACGTTCTGGAGAGAGAAGACATGTCGCTGAAGGTTGAACCCATCCTGCCCCATTTCGGTGCCGAGTGCTCCGGGCTGGACCTGACGAAGCCGCTTTCGCCTGAAGAGCTGAAAGAGGTGACCGATGCGATGGACACATGGGGCGTCACCGTGTGGCGCAACACCGGCCTGAACGATGAGCAGCATGTCGAGTTCAGCCGCAATTTCGGCTATCTCGAACGCGTCCCCAAGCGCCCCGACGGGCAGAAGATGCGCCTGCCCTATCGCGAGCTGTTCGATGCTTCCAACCTCAACCTGGAAGGCGAGATCACGACCGATCCGGCAGCAGTGGAATACCGCAAGGGCGACCGGCTGTGGCACACCGACAGCGCCTTCCTCGAAAGGCGCACATCCTATTCGATCCTGCTCGCCCATATCACCCCGCCTGCGGGCGTGGGCGGCGAGACATGGTTTGCCGATACCCGCACCGCCTATGACGATCTGTCGCAGGAGATGAAGGACAGGATCGAGAACCTCGTCGGCATCAATTCGCTGTGGTGGAGCCGCAAGAAGGCGGGTGCCGAAATCGACGAGGCGGAAATCCTCGAACGCCCGCTGGCGCGCCACCCCATCGTCCACACTCACAAGGGCTCAGGCCGCAAGGCGATCTTCATCGCTGCGCACACGATGGATATCGAAGGCATGGAAGGCCCCGAAGGCCGCCAGCTGATCGAGGATCTGATCGCCCACATCACGCAGGACAAATACACCTTCAAGGTAGCGTGGAACCCGGGCGACATGGTGATCTGGGACAACCTGTGCACCATGCATCGCGGCGCGGATTACGACTACACCGCCTACAAGCGCGACATGCGCCGCACCACCGTGCGCGAAGGCACCGAACCGCACACGATGGACATGGGTGACGATCCCTACACCGCCCTGTTTTCCAAGAGCCCGAAGGCGGTGGATATCAATTCCGCGCGGGATGCGGGGCGGTAGGTAAGGCTCAGGCGCGATCCCATTGGGCGGGATCGAGTGCAAACAGTTGCGAAAGCTGGGCGTAAAGCGCCGGCTCTTCGCGGTGCAGCGCGTCTGGCTTTTCGAAGAATGTCACGGTCGCTTCTGCGAAGAACTCCTGATGGTTCGTTGCGCCATAGGGGGAGATCAATGTGCGTTCTCCGGTTTCCAGCCTTTCAAGGTGGCCGTGATAGGCGTCCAGCATGGCCTTTTCCCAGCCTTCGTATCTCTGCCCCTTGCGCAGGATTGGTATGCCATTTGTGTGACCTGTCAGGCTGTCGAGCTGGTGGGCAAATTCGTGGATCACGACGTTGTGACCGTCGTCCGGGTCGAGACCACCCTGCAAGGCGTGATCCCATGACAGGACAATCGGCCCGCGGTCCCAGCTTTCGCCTGCCGTGTGGAAACTCCCTTCGTGCACGACGAAGCCGTCATGGCGTGGACGGCCGGTAAAGAAGGCCGAAGGGTAAACCAGCACGGTTCTGAGCGTTTCATACCAGACCGGGCTGTTGACCACGAGGAGGCAGGCCTGCGCGGCGATGGAGAGTTTCATCGCCTCGTCCGGCTCCAGCTCCTGACTGCCGTGAAAGGTGATCTGGTCAAGGAAGAGGTTCATCTTCCCTTCGAGGCTGGGCCGCAATTCCTCCGGCATTCGGCGGACCATCGGCACCAGCTTCGCGACAATCTGGCGCTGTTCTGCGGTCAGCGGCGTTGCCAGAAGCCGCGCGCGTTTGCGCTGCCGCGCAATGTGGCGGAAGACCAGGCCGCCGATGAGCAGCATGCCGATAATCAGGAAATGCAAAACGGTCATCGGCAGGCGCAAGCTCGGTCAGGACAGGATACTCCAGCCAATATGGCCATGATGCGGGCTTTCGCAAATCGCGCCCGCTCAATGCGACAAGGCCCGGCCCTCCGCGTGGAGGACCGGGCCTTTCGTTTCGCTATCCAGCCGGATCAGAAGATGCGGCAGGCCGTCTGTGCCGGAGCATCGAGCAGCTTTTCGAGCTCGTCATCCAGCTTCAGCATGGTCAGCGAGCAGCCGGCCATTTCGATGGCGGTGCAATATTCGCCGACATAGTTGCGAGCGATGGTCAGGCCGGTTTCCCCTGCCAGCTTGGCAGCTTCGTTGTAGACCACATAGAGTTCGGCCGGCGGGGTGCCGCCAAGACCGTTCACCATCAGGGCAACGCGGTCACCGCTGGAGAAGGGCAGGTCGGACTGCACGGCGTCATAGAGGATCTTGGTGATCTCTGCGGCGCTCTTCATCTTGGTGCGTTCGCGGCCCGGTTCGCCGTGGATACCCACGCCCACTTCCATTTCATCGTCACCGATGTCGAAGATGGGATCGCCCTTTGCCGGCGGGATGCAGCTGGTAAGGGCCACGCCCATGGTGCGCACGTTGTTGTTCACCTTCTCGGCAATCGCGACCACTTCTTCAAGGCTGGCCCCTGCTTCTGCAGCAGCGCCGCAAGCCTTCATCACGAAGAAGTTGCCGGCCACGCCGCGGCGACCCACGGTGTAGAGGCTGTCCTGCACGGCCACGTCATCATTGATGTGGAACTGCACGACCTTGATGCCTTCGGCTTCGGCCATTTCGCTGGCCATGTCCCATGCCATGCGGTCACCCTGGTAGTTGTTGACCAGCACCAGAACGCCGGCATCGGTGGCGACGGACTTGATGGTTTCAAGGCAGGCATCGACGGGCGGTGCGGCAAAGACCGGGCCCTGACAGGCGGCGGTCAGCATGCCCGGGCCAACGGCCATGACGTGCGCCGGTTCGTGGCCGGAGCCCGAACCCTGCACGATGGCGACCTTGGAAGCATCGACATTCTTGCGCTTGATCAGCTGGAATTCGGGAATGGCTTCCAGCAGGTCTCCATTGGCGGCGATCACGCCAGCCATGAATTCCGGGACGAAGTTTTCCGGGTTGTTGACGAACTTCTTCATAATTTCTCTCTCCCTCGAAGAATCAGCGATTCAGTTCAGCGGCGTTGGGGGTGTAATCCACGCCGTAATGCTTGCACCAGTCATAAAGGATGGTGGCGATGCCGACGATGCCCGGATCGGGCGTGTTGGCGCTGCGCTCACCCACCTGGCTGGCGCGGCCGCGATGGGCGACTGAAGAGCGGGTGGCGTCGATCGCCTTGTCCGCCTCGGCCGTAACGGCGGCGAGCACGGCGCCCAGGTCAGACCCGTCCATTTCCTGCATCTTCTCGTGGATCGGCCACAGCGCATCGAGCAGCGTCTTGTCGCCGCGCTTGGCCCCGCCGCGCGCGACGATGCCTTCGATGGCAGAGCCGACCATGTCGGTCAGCTGCTGGTAGTTCACCTCTTCCAGCCCCTTGGCGACCATGCCGCCGCGCATGAAGCCGGTGCCCCAGATCGGGCCGGACGAACCGCCGACATGCTTGGAGCAGATCATGCTGATCTTGAGCAGCATCGCGCCCACGGCGCTCTTGTCGATCTCGGGCAGCTCTGCCTTGATCACCTTGAAGCCGGTGGCGAGCGATGTGCCGAAGTCACCATCGCCGGCAAGGCCGTCAAGGTCAGAGAAGTACTTCTCGTTGCGGATCACCGTATCGCAGGTGATGTCGATCGCTTCCACGATCTGGTCGATGGTAAGTGTAGACATTTCTCTCTCTCCCAATGCGCGTCAGGCTGCAGCAGCAGCGTTGAGCGCGTTCAGGTCTTCCAGGGTGATGAGCACCGGATCGTCACCCAGTTCGGGTACGACCTTCACGGCTTCGGAAAAGTCCTCGTCCACCGTGTAGGTGCTGGTGGTAACGATGGTGGGGATGCCTGCCCCATGCGCGGCGCGCAGGCCGTTGCGGCTGTCTTCCACCACCATGCAATCGGACGCGGGCAAGCCCAGCGTTTCGAGCGCAAGATTGTAGATTTCAGGATCTGGCTTCTTCTTCGACACCACATCGCCCGCATGGACGAATTCAAAGGCGGCCTTTCGCTCTGCGCCGAACAGGTCCAGCACGGCATCGATGAACTTGGGGTTGGAGGTGGTGCACACGCCCAGCCTTACGCCCGCTGCCATCGCTTCATCAATGATGCGCAGGATGCCGGGGCGAACCGGCAGGTCCTTGACGATCTCGGAAACCTGAGCCGTCTTGTACTTATGCAGAGCTGCGATCAGCTCCGCTTTGCCGCCGTGTTTGGCCACCTTGTCTTCCGGCCAGCCGAACTCGTCGAAATAGGCGGTCATGCGTTCCTTGCCGCCCGCGACCAGCAGCATCTTGGCGTAGAAATCGACGCTCCATTCCGCATCGATGCCGAATTCCGCGAATGCCTGGTTGAAGCCCACGCGGTGGGCATCACGCTCGGTATCCACCAGAACGCCGTCACAATCGAAAATCAGTGCCTTGATCATTGTCCCTGTCTCTCCCTCGCGCCGCTTACTTCTGGCTGGCGAGGAAGGCGGAACCCTGGCCCTTGCCACCAAACTTCTCGATGAAGGTGCCGAACAGGTTCTTGCACGCCTGGTACTGCGCATCGATCACGCGCAGCGGCTCGTAATCATCGGGATTGGCCTTGCGATACTCCTCGAAGCTTTCGATGAAGACGTGCTTGAGGTTGGTCGAGATGTTCACCTTGGCCGAACCGCGGGCGATGGCCTTGGCGAAGGTC
>JAUIJI010000044.1 GCA_030431435.1 Alphaproteobacteria bacterium
AATGCCCCGGCGAGCAACACCAGCACCATCACCGATTGCGCGCCGATGATCCAGGCGCGCCTGCGCCCCATCGGCAGGAAGGTGTAGCGATCGATCAGGAAGCCGTTCACGAATTTCAGCGACCACGGCAAAGAGGCCACGGATACAACCCCGGCGATCTCTCCCGTTGTCGCGCCGCTTGCCGCCATCCACGGCGGGATGGCGTAGAAGAACAGGCCGGTGGGGAAGCCTTGCGTGAAATAGAAGAGCACCAGCGTGACGAGGCGCAGCGGCTTGCTCTGCGTCAGGACAAGCGCGGAACGCTGCGCCGGAATGCTGGCCATGTGTCTGTTCCCCCGGATGGAAGCAGGCAGTGTGCCTTAATCGGGGGCAATGTCTAGCGCGGGAACAGGCCCAGCGCTTCCACATCCGCCAGCGGCATATCCAGCTTGAGGAGACCGGCCAGCACATCGCGCCACTCCTGTGCGCTCGTTATCTCGCGCTTCTCCACTTCGCCATCGCGCGCCACGGTGAGCATCGCGGCGTTGAGAGAGATAAAGCCGGTCGGCAGCACGAGGCTGATGATCGGGCTGAGCACGAAGCGGCCTTGAGGCCATGTCGATGCCCAGTGATTGCCCATGTCGAGATCGGCCTGCATCACCGGGGCAAGGTCAAAGCTGTATTGCGCCTGCCAGTCTGCATTGTCCTTCGCGCGGCCGTCGGTGCTGGCGACAGGGCCGGTGCGTTCGACGACCCATTCTCCGTCAGGCAAGCCGACACGTCGCAGGCGGTGCCGTGCGCCATCGCCCGCTATCGCTTCTGCCCTATCGCGCAGCGGCATGGGCGGCACATAGCTGCCGCCAAAGCCGGCATCGGCGATCCATGCTTCTCCCTCCAAGTCGCACAGCAGCAGCGCATGGGTGCGCGGCGGTATCTCGCCTTCGGGAATGGCCAGCCGCGCGCGTGCGAGCAGCGGGCGATTGGCAATGCCGATGGCGGCCAGCATGTCCGCAAACAGGCGGTTCTGTTCGAAACAGTACCCGCCGCGCCGTTGCTCCACCAGCTTGGCGAAGACAGCATCGCTACCGATACGGATGCCTCGCCCCAACAGCACGTCCAAGTTCTCGAAGGTGATCGCCTGCCGGTGCGCGGCCTGCAGCTGCGCCAGTCCTTCCGGTGAAGCCGGTGGTGCGGCGTCTAGCCCTATCCGCGCGAGATAGGCTGAAAGGCGCTCCATCTTCGCGCTATTCCTCTTCGGCAGAGAGGCTCTGCTGCGCAGCCTTCATGCTCTCCTGCAGTTCGGGAACGGCAATGCCGAGCATGCCGGCAATCGCGTTGCGCTCTTCGCCGGAAAGCTCGCCGAAACTGCGAGGCTGGTCTGCGGCCGCCATCAGTTCCTGCATTTCGCCCATGATGCGCGGCATGTCTTCCATCACCATCGGCATGGCCTGCATCGAAGCTGACATGACCTGCGGATCAGCAAACACCATCATGCTTTCCGTGGCGTAGAGCGCGCCGGTATCGGTGGCGAAGAATGCCGCGATATCCTCCAGCTGGGCCTGCGTGAAACGGGCGGCATAGGCCCGCGAGAGGCCATCGCGCATATAGGGTTCGAGCCCGGCCATCTGAGCCACCATTTCGCCCATCATGTAGGACATGCCGAGATCCATCCGCTCTCCATAAGCGGGATCGAGCGTGTCGCTGAGCATCGCCAGCTGGTCTGCATCAAGCGCGGCGATCTGCTCTGTCGGCTGGCCGAGATAGGCCGCGATTTCCGCAGCCGGCATGGTGCGCGGCATGACAGACATGATCGGTTGGAGAATGGACCCCAGCGTCTCGTCCATCATCCGCGCATAGAAGCCTTCGGGCATGATCTTGCCGACAAGCTCGCTCGCCAGCGGCAAGCGCGCTTCCTGCTCGGGGGTGAGCGGTTCGGCGGTGAACATGTTGGCGAACATTTCGCCAAGCTCGGCCATCTGTGCTTCTGCGGGCTGGCTGTCCTGTGCCTGTGCAGGCAGCATTGCCGCGACGGACAGGGCCAGCGGGGCCGCGAAAACCGTCAATTTCCTGCGTATCGTCATGGCGTCTTCTCCCTAGTGCCCCACGCTTTCACCGCGTTCGAGGCCTGAAGCGGCGAGCTGTTCGTCGATCTGGGCGAGCAGGCGTGCAAGCCCTTCCTCGCTGTCGCTTTCCGCACGGGCGACGAGCACGTCCTGCGTGTTGGATGCACGCAGCAGCCACCAGCCATCGGCATTGGTCACGCGCACGCCATCGGTGGAATTCACCTCGTCGGGGCTGTCGGCCAGACGCGCCTTCACTTCGTCAATCGCGGCGAACTTGCGGCTTTCGTCCACCTGGAAGCGCAGTTCCGGCGTATTGAGCATCTGTGGCATCGCGCCGCGCAATTCGGTAACGGATTTGCCCAGCCTTGCCGCCGCTGCGATCAGCCTGATTCCGGCGTAGAGCGCATCGTCGAAGCCATAATATTCGTCCGCGAAAAAGACATGGCCGCTCATTTCGCCGGCCAGCGGCGAGGAAACTTCCTTCATTTTGGACTTAATCAGCGAGTGGCCGGTCTTCCACATCAGCGGATCGCCGCCGCAAGCCGAAATGTGATCGAACAGCGCGCGGCTGGCCTTCACATCGGCGATAATCGTGGCTCCCGGGCGCTTTTTGAGCAGGTCCTCGGCATAGATCATCAGCAGCTGATCGCCCCAGATCACCCGGCCTTCCCCGTCGATCGCGCCGATCCGGTCCCCGTCACCATCGAATGCCACTCCGAAATCGAGGGACTTTGCGGAGACAAGCCTTTGCAGATCCTCAAGGTTTTCCGGGACAGTTGGATCAGGATGATGATTGGGAAATTCGCCATCGACTTCAGTAAAGAGCAGGTGATGCTCGCCGGGCAGGCGGGCAGCCAGCTTTTCGAGCGCGGGACCGGCAGCACCATTGCCGGCATCCCACCCCACTTTGAGACCGGACAGGATATCGGCATCGATACCGTCGAGCCCCTCGAGGAGGCGGTCGATATACGCATCGAGGACATCTACGTCCTCGACGGTCCCGATGCCGTCATCCCAGTCGCCCGTCGCCGCCATCTCGCCCAGCCGCAGGATGTCCGCGCCGAAGAAGGGACGCCCGCGAAATACCATCTTGAAGCCGTTGTAATTGGCGGGATTGTGGCTGCCGGTTATCTGAATGCCGCCA
The DNA here is from genome assembly GCA_030431435.1 of Alphaproteobacteria bacterium. Taxonomy (GTDB): domain Bacteria; phylum Pseudomonadota; class Alphaproteobacteria; order Sphingomonadales; family Sphingomonadaceae; genus Alteraurantiacibacter. The sequence goes on from JAUIJI010000044.1 coordinate 3,187, forward strand.
TCCACCTCTTCGGCTGAAGCTTCCGCGTAATAGAGCATGGGCGTTGCGCTCATGCCGATGCGGCGCACGTTTACCCCGCTGCAGGTCAGCCCTTCCACCAGCGCGTGCTCCAGCATCGGAGAGGACACCCGGCCGTCGTAACCGACGACGACCTTGTTTCCCCCGTCCCGCCGGATCAGCGTGCCGAACCCGCGGCCGATCGCGCGTGCATCATCAGCGCCCAGCGTTTCGCCGATGATGCCGCGAATGTCGTATTCGCGCAGTATGGTGGAATGGAAGCTGTGCGACACGGAAATTCCTCTGCAAGTTGATAGGCTTGCGCGTTCTAGTCGCGGCGCGGCAATTCATCAAACAGCAGGTCGCGCGCGGCATTGGCTTCGTGCACCTGCTCGGAGCTGCCGCCCTTGTCGGGATGCACCATCGCGACAAGGCGGCGGTGCGCGGCGATGATCTCCTCGCGGCTGGCATTGGCGTTGATGCCCAGAAGCCGGCGAGCGCGCGAGATTGCCTGCTGGCGGGTGGAATCCTTCTTCTGCCACGGCCAGCGCCCGGCGATCATCTTGTACACAAGGCAGACGATCGCAGCGATCAGGAGGGCGCGGAAGAACATGCTCCTAGGCCGCCTCGCCCTGCATCTGCCGCGCGGCATCCCCCTGCGCCGGCATCGGCAGTTTCAGGCTGGCGACCAGATTGCGCAATTCCTGGCGCGCAACGAGGTGGCTGGTGCCCAGTTCACCCAGGTGCCCCTTGTCGAGCAGGGTCAGGCCGGAGGGGAAAAGCTCGCGATAGATCACGCGTTCGGAAAGACCGTGCGACACGCGAAAACCGACACGCTTTGACAGCTCTGTCAGCGCCTGGTCGATGCGGCGCTGGTTGCGCGCATCGGTATAGCCGGTGCGGTTCCGGACCACGACCCAATCCATCTCGCGCCGCTGCTGTTCGATGGTGGCGCGGCTGCGCTTGATGCGCGCTTCCCAGATCAGCTCGGCATAGAAGGACAGGCGGCGCACCTTGAAGCTTTCGGCATCGACCTGCCCGATCAGGTCAAAATCGACGAAGCTGTCGTTCATCGGCGTGACCAGCGTATCGGCTTCGGTCGCGACATGACGGGCGAAGGGATCGTCACGCCCCGGCGTATCGAACATGATGAAGTCTGCACCGCGCGCCAGCCGTGCGGCCTGCTGCTCAAGCTCCTCGATGCTCTCGCCCCGAAACACTTCGCAGACCGGGCCCGGCAGATCGACCCCGCGGCGAGCGCGCGTTTCCTCGCGGTTCTCGCAATAGCGGAACATGGTGGCCTGCCGCGTATCAAGGTCAATCGCGGCAACCTTTGCCCCCTGATAGGCCAGCGCCACCGCCACATGCACAGCGGTGGTGGACTTGCCCGTGCCGCCTTTTTCATTGGCGAAGACGATGCGATGGGGGGAAGTGGCGGTCACGGTAATGGCGGGCTTTCTCTGGCTGGCCGGTGCGGCTAGGTTCGTGGCCAACAATGTATCCCAGCGGAGGCCGCGTGCAAACCGTCACTGACCTGAATTCCCTGCGCGAAGCTGTGGATGAACTGCGCCAAAGCGGCACGATTGCCATGGTTCCGACCATGGGCGCGCTGCATGAAGGGCATATGACACTGGTGCGCGAGGCAAAGCGCCATGCCACCCATGTGACCGCTTCGATCTTCGTCAATCCGACACAATTCGGCCCGAACGAGGACCTCGATGCCTATCCGCGGCAACTGGCCGAGGATCAGGCGAAGCTTGAAGCGGAAGGTGTGGCACTGCTGTGGGCGCCGGATGTGGACGCAATGTATCCGCAGGGCTTCGCCACCAGCATTTCCGTGACCGGTGTCAGCGAAGGCCTGTGCGGCGCATCGCGCCCCGGCCACTTCGATGGCGTCGCCACGGTGGTGTGCAAGCTGTTCAACCAGCTGCGCCCCGATGTCGCGCTGTTTGGCGAAAAGGACTGGCAGCAGCTGGCAGTGATCCGGCGCATGGCGGCAGACCTCAACCTGACTTTACCCTGCGTGGATAACATCATCGGCGTGCCCACCGTGCGCGAGGAAGACGGCCTGGCGATGAGCAGCCGCAATGCCTATCTTTCCAACGCCGAGCGCGCCTCTGCAGCGCGCTTGAACCAGGCCATGCGCGAAGCGATTGCCCGGATCGAGGCGGGCGCAGATGTCGCCCAAGCACTCGACTGGCTGACAGGCGAACTGGCCGCTGCCGGTTTCGGCCCGATCGATTACGTCACGCTGGCTGATGCAGCGAACTTGCACGAACTGGCGGAAACGCCCGCTGCACCAGCCCGATTGCTTGTCGCTGCACGTATCGGCACAACCCGCCTGATCGACAACATGCATGTGGAGGGGAAGAGCGCATGACCGAAGAGGATTTCCGCCAATATGTCGCCGCGTTCAACGCCAATGATTTCGACGGTTTCGGCCACTTCTATGGCGATGACGTGATCTTCGAACTGGGCGGATCGAAACGGATCGACGGGCGCGCAAACATCCTCGCGTTCTATCGCGAAGTGAAGTCGCGCATCACCGAAGTGGTCACCCCGCTGGACGTGGTCGTCACCCCGACGCGCATCGCCATGCATTGCCGCACAACCTTTGAAACCTTCAAGGATTGGCCGGATTTCGAGATCTGGCCGACCATGGCGGGCGACACGCGGACGGTGGAAACCATTGCCCTTTACGAAGTAGATCCGGAGCGCGATTGCTTCACCCATATCAGGGGCGCGCGCTTCAAGCCGTAAGATCGGCCTTGGGGTGAAGGGGGTTGCCAACCCCCGCCCCGGGCCTACATTGGGATGCGAACCAAATTGAAGTCCGCGCCCTCTTGCAGGGCAGAGATGACCAGCTGGTTGCCCTTTTTCGGCAGCGCGGGCGCTGATCGAACGAGGAATTTTCATGAGCGATAGCGGCGACATGGCCAGCCCGAGCACCAGTACGCTCGAGCCCCCGCTACGCGACTTGCCCATCTCCACTGCCGATTCCGGCTTCTACACCGGTTTCAACACCTGGGTGACGATCCCCGCAAAGATCATCGTCAGCGTCCTGATTGTCTGGGCGGTGGTATTTCCGGTGCATGCCAGCGAAACGCTGGCGCTGGCCAACGAAACGATCATCCGCCAGTTCGCCAGCTGGTACATCTACCTCGTCGCCTTCCTGATCGCCGTGTGCCTGGCGCTGGCACTGGTGCCGCAATCGGGGTCTTTGCGGCTGGGCGCGCCGGGGGAGCAGCCCGAGTTTTCACGTTTTTCGTGGTTTTCGATGCTGTTCGGTGCAGGCATCGGCATCGGCATGCTGACCTATTCAACCGGTGAGCCGCTGTCGCATTTCCAGAACAATCCGGACATCATCCGCGGTATTGTTGACCCGGTCAGTGCTGCAGCTGTTCCGTCTGCCTATGAATACACTTTCCTGCACTGGGGCCTGTCCGCCTGGGCGACCTACGCCCTGGTCGGATTGGCGGTGGCCTATGTCGCTTACCGGCGGAATCTGCCGCTTACCATCCGTTCTGCCCTTGCGCCGATCTTCGGTTTGAGGATGTCGGGCCATTCCGGCCATTTCGTCGATATCGTAGCCGTTGTGGCGACCATACTTGGTGTTTCGGTGACGATGGGCCTGGGCGTCGAGCAGTTCGTGGCCGGGCTTTACCGGCTCGGGATGGGCGAGTGGCTGGTGAGCGATGCGGGCACCGCTTCGGACTGGGCCATCATCGTTGCCCTGGCCCTGCTGGTCGGCGCATCGACCCTCTCTGCCCTTTCCGGTGTGGGGCGCGGGATCAAGTGGCTCTCCAACCTCAACATGGGGCTGTCCTTCCTCTTGCTGCTCGTCTTCCTGCTATTCGGATCGGGCCTGTATGCGCTGGAACTGCTGTGGACCGGAACGATCGATTACATCATCAGCCTGCCCACGGCGACGCTTACCGCCTGGAAGGCAGACGGCACCGCAACGGGTGACGCGCTGGCGCAGTGGCAGCTCGACTGGTCCGTCTTCTACTGGGCGTGGTGGATCGCCTTTGCCCCCTTTGTGGGCATGTTCATCGCCCGTATTTCGCGCGGACGCACGGTGCGCGAATATGTGCTGGGCGTGATCCTGGTGCCCTCGCTCATGTGCTTTATCTGGATGGCGCTGGCAGGCGGCACGGCGATCGAGCTGGAGCTGGACGGCATTGCCGACGGCGCAATCCTCGCAGCCGGCATCTCGGACCAGATCTATGCCACGATCAGCGCGCTCGCCAGTCCGGCCTTCGCCACCATCCTCTCCGGCCTGATCGTGGTGCTGCTGATGACCTATCTCATCACCTCGGCAGACAGCGCGATCCTGATCGTCAACACCATCAACGGCGCGGGCGAAGACGAAGGCGTGGGCCGCCGTCACATCATCTTCTGGGGGGCGGCTATCGCCCTGGTTGTCGGCAGCATGCTGATACTGGGCGGAATCGATGCGATCCGCACGGTCATGATCATCGGCGCCTTGCCGTTCTCCGTGGTGACGGCGCTCATGGCGATCTCGATCGTGAAAGCCATCATCTTCGACCTGATGCGCAAGCGCCACGGGGTGGAGACGCATTGCCAGGACATCCTTGCAGAGGCCGCCGCCAAGTCCCGGTAAACACCCGCGAAAGTAGTCGCCGGCAAGCACTTGCCTTTACTGCGCAGGGACTTGCTCCTTTCGCCCCTCGATATAAGTATATATCTCACCATTATTGAATAATATCACATTTTGTTGATGAATAATGGCATATAGCTAATCTATATTGTGCTCTTATTTGTATATTGTAAGAGCGCAACGGAATCCCTCCTTAGACATAAGTCGTGTTGTTATTATGCAACGCCGCCCAGTGGAGGGCATCGATTCTGTATCCATATGGTGGTGTTTCTCATTTTCGCCTGTTAACGGGCGCGCCCACGCGGCGAATCTCATAATCGCCCGCGCCTAATACTCACTCCCGGTCCTCGGGATGGCGCATAATTGGGCAATCGGTCGCCCCGGACGAAAAAACAGAGGAACATTGAATGTTTGATCTCAAGAGCAGCGTGTCTGTAGGCGCGCTTGCAATTGCAACGGTCGCAACCCCCGCATTTGCACAGGACGAAGAAGCTGCCACCCGCCAGGGCGGCGTGGATACCATCCTCGTGACCGCCACGAGGCAGTCCGAAGATCTGCAGGACGTGCCGGTCTCGGTTCAGGCCATCGGCACCAAGCAGCTGGAAGAGCTGAACATCAGCACTTTCGATGATTACCTCGAGCAGCTGCCCAGCGTGACCGCCGGTGGCAGCGGCCCCGGGCAAAGCACGATCTATATTCGCGGCCTCGCCTCCACCACGCCGAACCTCGGCACCGCGGGCGTTGCCGGCCTTGCGCCCAACGTCGCCTTCTATCTCGACGAACAGCCGCTGGCACAGCCCGGCCGCAACCTCGACATCTACGCCGCCGACATGGAGCGTATCGAGGTGCTGTCCGGCCCGCAGGGCACGCTGTTCGGCGCCAGCTCGCAGGCAGGCACGGTGCGCCTCATCACCAACAAGCCTGAACTGGGCTTCTTCGGTGCACGCGGCAGCGCAGGCGTTTCCTTCACCAAGAGCGGCGAGACGAGCTACAACGCGGAAGTCATGCTGAACGTGCCGGTGACGGACTCGCTGGCAGTCCGCGGTGTGTTCTACCTCGACGATCAGGGCGGCTATATCGACAACGTGCCGGGTACGCGCACCATGCGTGACAGCGCCCGTTTCCGCCCTGAAGGCACCGTGCGCGACAACGGCGTTCCGGTGAATGCCAACCGCAAGGGCTTCCAGTCCGATCCGGCGAGCCTCGCCTATATCGACAATGAAGTGACCTTCCTCGAGGCGAACAACAACAACCTCGTCGAAGACAATTTCAACGACACGCAATACACCGGCTTCCGTGCCAGCGCGCTGTGGGAAATCACACCCGACTGGACGCTTACGGTCGCGCACACGCGCCAGAGCATCGAATCCGATGGCGTGTTCTTCACCGATCCAGAGCTTGGCGATCTGGAAGTGCAGCGCTTCGAGGATGACGAGCTGGAAGACGACCTTTCCAACACCGCATGGACGGTGGAAGGCCGCCTCGGAATGCTCGATCTGGTCTACACCGGTGCCTATACCGAGCGTGAAGCGACGCAGACGATTGCCTATTCCGACTATCTCTTCGTCGGCCAGTTCATCCCTTATTACATGTGTGACACGGCGGTCTCCTATCCGACCTATGTCACCTCCGCTCCGGCAGACCCGACCTGCTATGCGCCCAACCTGGCGGTGAATTCCTACACCGAGACCAGCGTCCTGACGCAGGAATTCCGTGTCAGCACACCGCAGGGCGAACGTATCCGTGCGCAGGCCGGCGGCTTCTATTCCGACCTGACGCTGAAGGAGCGCAACGACTTCGCCTACGCCACCAACCAGGTGCGCGGCTCGGACGGTGTGACGCGGGGCTTCCTGCCGACCTATCCCTTCACCAACACGGCCGTGACCGGCGAAATCAACAATGCCTTCCCCGGATACTTCAGCGATCCCGGCCCCTTCCCGGCTGGTACCGGTTTCCGCAATGACGTGCGCCGCACGGACAAGCAGTGGGGCATCTTCGGCGAAGTGGCCGTGAACGTCGTTCCTGATCTGCTGACCGTCACCGGCGGGCTGCGGTATTATGACGTGGCCGTGGACCTTGAGGGCAGCGCCACCACCACTTTCTGCAACCTTCGCTCGCCGATCTTCGGCGACAATGTCGGCGTTCCCCTGGAAGACCGTGTGGACGTGCAGAGCTGTGGCGGCAGCAACCTCGACTTCCTCTATGGCCCCAACAACACGCTGGGCAATCCGGACAAGGCCGAGACTTCCGGCCTGATCTTCAAGGGTTCGGTCGAACTCACGCCGACGCCGGACACGATGGTCTATCTGACCTATTCCGAAGGCTTCCGTCCCGGCCTGCTCAACCGTCCCGGCGGTGCTGCCGGGCCAGGCAACTACACAGTGCCGTTCGAGCTCGATACCGACGAGGTGAAGAACTACGAACTGGGCTGGAAGCTGGACCTTGTCGACAACCAGTTGCGCCTCAACGGTGCGGCATTCTTCGTCGACATCAAGCGCCTGCAGACAACCATTTTCGATCCCAGCATCGTCAACCTGTTCTTCTCGGACAATGCGGCGAATGCAGAGATCTGGGGTCTTGAGGCCAACTTCGAAATCGCGCCCTATGCGGTGCCCGGTCTCACGGTCGCTGGCGCCCTCTCCATCCTCGACACCGAGATCAAGGAAGTGCTCACGCCGACCAATGACGTTACCGTTGGCAGCGATCTGGCCTATGCGCCAAGCTTCCAGGGCAACCTGCGCGTGCGTTACGAGTGGGACGTTTCCAATGACCTCACCATGTATGTCATGCCCCAGGTCACCCATTCGGCATCGAAGTTCACCGACATCATCGAGATCAACCGCCTGAAGCTGGACAGCTACACGACGTTCGATCTGGCTGTCGGTGTTCAGGCCGACGCGTGGACCTTCGAAGTCTATGGCGAGAACCTGTCTGACGAACGGGCAGAGATCGCCGGCAACTTCAACTTTGACCGGGCTCGCATCACCATCAACCGTCCGCTGACGGTGGGTGCACGCGTTTCCTACGAATATTGATCTGAGCATGGGGGCAGGGCCATCAGGCCTTGCCCCCGCGCCTTCCTGTTTGGCAGGGTATTTCCATGCAACAGGGTAACGAAGACAGCAGCCCGGACCGGACAGAGCAGCTCAAGGCCGCGCAGGTCGTCCTTCAGAAAGGTGATTTTGCCAAGGGCCTCTCGCTGGCTGAGCAAATCCTCGCCGCTGCACCAGCCGACGGCGATGCCCTCTATATTGCCGCTGTAGCTTGCCGCTACCTCCAGAAATTCGATGATGCGCAAGCCTATCTGGCAAGGCTGCATTCCGCGATGCCGGAGTTTGGCCGCGCATGGCAGGAAGCCGGGCACCTCGCTCGCGCACGGGGCGACAGTGCCTCGGCACTCACCGCATTCCGGCGTGCCACCCAGTTCAATCCTTCTCTCACTGCCAGCTGGAAAGCACTGGCAGAACTTGCGCGTGGCGCCGGTGGGGCAGCCGAGGCAGCGATGGCCGAGGAACAGCTGGCACGATTGGCCGATCTGCCACCCCATCTGCTTGCGGTGACAAACCATGTGCACGAAGGGCGGCTGGCGGCTGCCGAAGAGATCTGCCGCGCATGGCTGCAACGCCACCCGAAGGATACCGAAGGCATGCGCCTTCTGGCCGATATCGGCATGCGCATGGGCATTCTCGATGATGCAGAGTTCCTGCTGGAAAGCGCGGTGGAATTCGAACCGGACAATATCCGGTTGCGGCTCGACTACATGCAGGTGCTGCGGCGGCGGCAAAAGTTCGAAGCGGCGCGCGAACAGGCCGAGCGGCTCCATTCCGGTGATCCGCAGAACCCGCTGTTCGCCTCGCACCTTGCGATCGAAAGCATGCAGACGAGCGATTTCGATCGCGCCTTTGCGCTTTTTGATGAGGTGCTGGCAAAGGTCCCCAACGATCCGGCAACTCTGACCAGCAAGGGTCATGCGCTCAAGACCACCGGCAAGCAGGATGATGCCGTTGCTTCCTACCGCGCCGCCATTGCCGCGAAGCCCGATCATGGCGATGCCTGGTATGCCCTGGCCAACCTCAAGACCTGGGCTTTCGAGGATGGCGAAATCACCGCCATGCGCGCCCAGCTGGAGCGGCCAGACCTCGCCTTCATGGACCGGGTTCATTTGTCCTTCGCCCTCGCCAAGGGGCTGGAGGACCGCCGCGAGTATGAAGAGAGCTTCCGCCACTACGAGACAGGCAACGAGCTGAAGCGACGGCAGGCGCGCTATGATGCTGATGTCATGACCCGCGAACTGCAGGCGCAGGCAGAGCATTGCACGCCCGGGCTCTTCGCCCGCCACGCCGGATGCGGCCATGATGCGCCTGACCCGATCTTCATCCTCGGCCTGCCGCGTGCAGGCTCGACCCTGCTCGAACAGATCCTTGCCAGCCACTCGCAGGTGGACGGCACGCTGGAATTGCCCAATATCCTCGCGCTGGCGCACAAGCTGCGCGGTCGCAAGGCAGGCCAGTCGCGCTACCCGCAGGTATTGCACGATCTGGGGCCTGAGCAATTGGAGCAGTTTGGCCGCGAATTCATCGAGAACACCCGTATCCACCGGCAGGGCGCGCCGTTCTTCATCGACAAGATGCCGAACAACTTCCGCCATATCGGGCTGATCCACCTGATCCTGCCCAATGCGAAGATCATCGATGCCCGCCGCGCGCCGATGGATTGCTGTTTCTCTGGCTTCAAGCAGCTCTTCGCCGAAGGGCAGGAGTTTACCTACGGCCTCTCCCAAGTGGGGCAGTATTACGCCGACTATGTGCAATTGATGGATCATTGGGACGCAGTGCTTCCCGGCAAGGTCCTGCGCGTGGAGCATGAGGACGTGCTTGATGACCCGGAAGGCCAGATCCGCCGCATGCTCGACTATCTTGGTTTGCCGTTCGAGGAGGCGTGCCTGCAGTTCCACAAGACCGAGCGCGCGGTGCGTACCGCCAGCAGTGAGCAGGTGCGCCGCCCGATCAACCGTGCAGGACAGGATGCGTGGAAACCGTTCGAGCCGTGGCTCGGACCGCTCAAGGACGCGCTTGGCAAGCTCGCCCCCTAACGCGGCGGGATGGCGCCATCAAAGCGCAATTCCACACGCAAGCCCGCCTTGCCCATGCCCAGCGTTAGGTCTGCGCCAAGGTCCTCGCAAATGTCGCGTGCCATGGCGAGGCCGAGGCCGCTGCCCGATTTCTCCGTGTCAAAGCGTGTGCCGACGTCGCAGGCGCTGGCGATCTGGTCTGTGCTCATGCCGGGGCCATCATCCTCGACGAGGATGGTGACGGCACCATCGCTATGTGACCGCACCGCCATTCGCACATTCTCGCGCGCCCATTTGCCGGCGTTGTCGAGCAGGATGGAGATAAGTTCGGACAGGTTCACCGGGTCGACCCCCAGCACCAGCGGCCCCTCCTCCTGCTCCAGCGTGAAATCCTTGTCAGGGTGCAGCCGGCGCATTGCGTTGAGGATCGGCACCGCCAGTTCGGGCAGCATCGCACGGCTACCGGGAACACTGGCACCTGCGGCAGAACGCGCGCGGGCCAGCTGGTAATCGATCTGCTGCTGCATTGCTTCGGCCTGTTCGAGCAGCACCTTGCTCGCCCCGGCGCAGTTCTTGTCCTGCGCCAGCTGCTCTGCCTCATCGGTCAGGATTGCCAGCGGGGTGCGCAGCGAATGGGCAAGGTTGCCCGCCTGCACACGCGCGCGCCTTACGATGGCGGTGTTCTGCCGGACATATTCATTGAGATCGGTAACGAGCGGGGCGATTTCAGAGGGATAGCGGCCTTGCAGCTCCTCGGCCTCGCCGCTTCGCAGCCGGGTGATGGCCCGGCCCAGCCTGCGCAGCGGTTGCAGGCCGAAGCTGATCACCGCAATGCCCGTCGCCAGCAAGAGGGCAGCAAGCGCCGCCAGCCAGACCATCAGCTCGTTGGTGAATGCGGCAATATCTTCCAGCAATTCCCGCTCGTCAGTGGCGATGACGATATGGATCGGCTCGCCATTGGGGCCGTATTCGAGCAGGCCATAGGTAATCGCTGGTCCGGTCGGCCCGCCTTCAACTGTATGCGCGACATCGGGAGAATGGGCGATCTGTTCATCAAGGGTGCCGCGCGTCATGCTTTGCGAGAGAAGTGCGGGCTGTCGCGGCACCGTGACCTGCCAGTAGAAGCCGGATAATGGCACTTCATAGCGCGGATCGGACAGCGGACGCGTGAGGAACGGGCGGCCTTCCTCGTCCAGTTCGGTCAGCCGTGCGAGTTCGCGAACATGGACCTCCAGTTCCTCGTGATACATGTCCTCGATGTGCCGCTCGAACACGCGGTTTGAGGTGAACCAGATGCCGCCCACGCCCAGCGCCACCCAGACCAGAACGGCGATCAGGAAGCGCAGCCGCAAGCTGCCGGAAATGGTGCTGGCCTTGCTCATGCAGCGAACTTGTAGCCCATGCCGCGAATGGTGGTAATCCGCTCGCGCCCGATCTTGCGGCGCAGCCGGCCCACCAGCACTTCCACGGTGTTGAGTTCGCGCTCTGCCTCCAGGTCATAGAGGTCCTCGAGGATGTCTGACTGTGACAGCACCTGTCCGGGCCTGCGCATGAACAGGTGCAGCAGGCCGAATTCGCGGCGGCTCAGCGCCAGCGGCTCGCCGTTGTCCTGAGCCGTGCGCCCGACCGGATCGAGTTGCAATCCGCCCGCCTCCAGAATGCCGTCGCGCTTGCCCAGATGGCGGCGGGTAATGGCGTTGAGGCGCGCCTGAAGCTCCTCGAACCGCACTGGCTTCACCACGAAATCGTCAGCGCCGGCGTTGAGACCTTCGACCTTGTCCTGCCAGCTGCCGCGCGCGGTCAGGATCAGCACCGGCCGGTCCAGCCGTTCGGCTCGCCAGCGTTTGAGCAGTTCCACCCCGTCGCCATCAGGCAAGCCAAGGTCAAGAATGATCGCGGCCATCTTGTCGAGATCAGGCCAGGCGGCAGCGTCAGCTGCAGTGGTGGCAAGGTCCACGGCATAATCGGCCTTGCGCAGCCGCTCACCCAGCCTGCGGCCCAGTTCGGGATCGTCCTCTACCAGCAACAGACGCATGCTTTGTTCCTCCGGTCCGCTTGTGCGGCTGGCATCCTCCTGCCTGACAAAGCTGACAAGAAGCTGCCGATCTGACAAGTTATTGTCAGCTTGGCGGCGCATTGATCGTGCCATGACAGTTCGACCACTCATTCGCCACGCAGCCATTGCCGCTGCCATCGCGCTCACCGCCTGCTCTGGCGGCAGCGATGCTCCCGAAGCTGGAGAAACCGCCGGTGAGGCGACCGCTGAGGCCGCAGCTTCCGCCGCCATCGAGACCGTGGAAGCGCAGGCCGCCAGCAATGTGCCGCTCGGCACAGTGCCCGGCGTGGTGACGCTGCCGCCAGAAGCACGGGTGGCCGTCACCTCCCCCTTCCCCGGCTCTGCAGTGCGCGTGCTGGTGATCGAAGGCCAGGGCGTGTCGCGCGGCCAGCCGCTGGCCGTAGTGCGCGCCGCTGAACCCATGCGCATTGGCGGCGACCTCACCCGTGCGGCCAGCGAATTGCAGCTCGCCGAAGCCCGCGCCGCACGCCTCACCCAGCTGGCGCAGGAAGGCATCATCGCACAGGCCCGGGCAGACGAGGCCAATGCCTTGCTGGCCCAGGCGCGCGCCACGCTGGCGGAGAACCGCAGGCTGGCGAATTACGCTGGCTCCGGTCCTGACGGGTCGATGACGCTGCGCTCCCCCATCGCGGGCCGCGTATCGCATGTCGGCGTGGAAACCGGCGGTCCGGTGGACGGGATGACCGCTCCCTTCGTGATCGAGGCGACGAGCGCTTACCGGCTGGACCTGGCCTTGCCTGAACGGCTTGGCCGGCAGGTGCGGCCCGGCATGGCTGTGGAAGTGGACCTGCCCACCGGCACTGGCGAAACCATGACCGTGGGCGGTCAGGTGCTGTCTGTCGCGCCCTCCATCGATCCGGAAACCCGCTCCATCATGGCCAAGGCCAGCATTGGCGCTGCTCCCGGCCTTGTTCCCGGCCAGAACGTGAGCGTGCGCATTGCCGGGACCGGCGGCGAGGCAGGCATTTCCGTGCCCAGCCGTTCGGTCACGATGATCGGCGGCGAGCCGCATGTCTTCGTGCGCGACGGCGATGGCTTCACGCCACGCGCGGTGGAAGTCGCCGCCGAAGCCGGGGACCGCACCATCCTTTCCGGCGGGCTGGCGAGCGGAGAGACGATCGCCGCCAGCAATATCGCCGAACTCAAAGCCGCGTCGGCGGAGTAAGCGACATGTTGCGCGCACTCATCGAAAAGGCGCTGAACCTGCGCCTCGCCGTCCTCGGCCTCGCGGCACTGCTGGCTGGCATCGGCGGCTGGTCCTTCGCCAACCTGCCGATTGATGCCTTCCCCGATATCAGCACCACGCAGGTGAAGATCATCCTCAAGGCCCCGGGCATGACACCCGAGGAGGTCGAAACCCGCGTCATCACCCCCATCGAGATGGAAATGCTCGGCATCCCGGACCAGAGCGTGCTGCGCTCTGTCGCCAAATACGCGATTGCCGACATCACCATCGATTTCGAGGACGGGACCGACATCTACTGGGCGCGCCAGCAGGTGTCCGAACGGCTCAGTGCGGTGATGGCAGACCTGCCTGCCACGGTGGAGGGCGGCATGGCGCCGATCTCCACTCCCCTGTCTGACATGTACATGTTCACGCTCGAAGGCCCGCAAAGCCTCACCGAAAAGCGTCGCGTGCTCGACTGGATCATCCGCCCCGCCCTACGCACTGTGCCCGGCGTGGCGGACGTGAACTCGCTGGGCGGATTTGCCGAAACCTTCGAAGTCGCACCGGACAATGCCGCGCTGGCAGCAGCGGGCCTTTCCACCGCAGACCTTGCCGCCGCGATCGAGGCCGACAACCGCAATGACGGCGCAGGCCGCCTGACAACGGGCGAGGAAGCGCTGATCGTGCGCTCGACCGGCGCGATCCGGACGCTGGAGGACTTGTCGAACACCGTCGTCACCACGCCGATGGGCGCGGCGATCCGCGTGGGCGATATCGCGCAGGTGCGCACCGGCAGCCTCACCCGCTATGGCGCGGTGACCAAGAACGGCACCGGCGAAGCGGTGCAAGGCCTGGTCATCGGGCTGCGCGGCGCAGACGCGGCGCAAGTGGTGTACGGGGTGAAGACCCGCCTCGCCGAAATCGAGGATACCTTGCCCGAAGGCATGAGCGTTGCCGTATTCTATGACCGCTCCAACCTGATCGAACGCGCCGTGGGCACCGTGCAGAGCGCTTTGCTGGAAGCCACCGTGCTGGTGGTGATCCTGCTGGTGCTGTTCCTCGCCGATGTGCGCGCATCGGTAATCGTGGCGCTGGCGCTGCCCATGGCCGCCCTGCTCACTTTCATCTTCATGCGCTCCATCGGGCTTACCGCCAATTTGATGAGCCTTGGCGGCCTCGCCATCGCGGTGGGCATATTGGTCGACGGGGCGGTGGTCGTTGTCGAAAACGTGGTCGAGCGCCTGTCTGACGAGGACCACGCCAAGAGTTCCAAACTGCACAACGTTTTTGTCGCGACGGTGGACGTGGCCAAGCCCGTCGGTTCGGGCCTTGCGATCATCGCCATCGTGTTCCTGCCGCTGCTCACGCTGGAAGGGCTGGAAGGCAAGCTGTTCAGCCCCGTCGCGCTCACCATCGTGCTGGCGTTGGCGTCCGCGCTGGTGCTCTCGCTCACGCTGATCCCGGTGCTCGCCTATTACCTTCTCAAGGTGAAGACCGGCGCGCATGAGCCCTGGCTGATGCGCCAGCTCGGCCCCCGCTACGAGAAGCTGCTGGCCGGTGCCTTTGAGCGCAAGAAGCTGGTGTTCGGCATTGCCGGTGTGGCGCTGGCGGCAACGGTGGGTGCTTACACCATTACGGGCAAGACCTTCCTGCCAGTCATGGATGAAGGCTCGGTGGTTATGCAGCTCGCCAAGCTGCCCTCCGTTTCATTGGAGCACTCGGTCGAAGGCGATCTCGCCATCGAGCGCGCGATCATGGAAGAAGTGCCCGAAGTCGAGGCGATCATCGCCCGCGTGGGGTCTGACGAGATCGGCCTCGATCCCATGGGTCTCAACGAAAGCGACGCCTTCCTGCAGCTGAAGCCGCGCGAGGAATGGCGCGTGGCGGACAAGGAATGGCTGGTGGACCAGCTGCGCGCGGTCGTTTCCCGCTTTCCCGGCATCGAGCCGAGCTTCACCCAGCCGATCGACATGCGCACATCGGAAATGCTCACCGGCGCGCGCGGCGATCTGGCGATCAAGCTGTTCGGGCCGGATCTTGACGAACTCGCGCGGCTGGCGGGCGAAATCCAGGCGCGGCTGGAAACCATCGACGGCACCAGCGAAGCGATGACCGTCGCCAATGACCAGGTCGATTACCTGCAATTCGATATCGACCGCGTGGCCGCTGGCCGCCTCGGCATGCCTGTTACCGCACTGCAGGATGCGATGCGCGCACAGCTTGAAGGCACGCAGGCTGGCGTGGTGGCAGACGGCAACCGCCGCATCCCCATCGTGCTGCGCTCTGACGGCGTTGACCAGTTCGGCGCGCAGGCCTTTGCCGACCAGCTCTATCGCGCGCCTTCGGGCCAGCTCGTTCGCGCCAGCGACGTGGCGCAGGTCAGCCGCATCGAAGGGCCGGTGAAGCTGGAGCACGAGAACGGTTCGCGCTTTGCCATGGTGCAGGCCTTCGTCACCGGGCGCGATCTTGTCGGCTATGTCGAGGAGGCGCGCGCCGATATCGCCGCCAATGTCGAACTGCCCGCCGGATACCGCCTTGTCTGGGGCGGCCAGTTCGAGAACCAGCAACGCGCCAGCGCGCGACTGATGGTGGTGCTGCCGATCGCGATCCTGATGATCTTCGGCGTGCTCTATTTCACGCTGCAGAGCGTGCGCGCTTCGGTGCTGATCCTGCTCAACATCCCCTTCGCCATGGTCGGCGGCATGATCGCGCTGGCGGCATCGGGCGAATATCTCTCGGTCCCCGCCTCGGTAGGCTTTATCGCCCTGCTCGGCATTGCGGTGCTCAACGGGCTGGTGATGGTGACATACTTCCGCCAGTTGCGCGCTGACGGCATGCCGCTGGCTGACGCGGTGCGACAAGGCGCAGCACGCCGCCTGCGCCCCGTTCTAATGACCGCCAGCATCGCGGCATTCGGCCTTGTCCCGCTGCTGTTCGCGACGGGGCCGGGTTCGGAAATCCAGAAGCCGCTGGCCATCGTGGTGATCGGCGGCCTGGTCTCGGCAACCATGCTCACGTTGGTGCTACTGCCGATCCTCTATGAACGCTTCGGCGAAAGCGCGGCGGAGCGCGACGCGGGCGACCGGCTCCACCCCGCCGGGGAGACCGAATGATGCGCAAGATCCTCTTGATCCTCCCGCTGCTGGCATGTGCAGCTCCCCTCACCGCCGAACCGGGCCTGCCGGACGAAGCCAGCGTAATCGCCGCGCTGTCAGACCATCCGGCTGTCGAAGCCGCGCGTCAGCGCGTCTCAGCCGCAGAAGCAGGCGCTGATGCTCGCGCCGTGGGGCCGCATGAAGTCACGCTGTCAGGCAGCTACAACCGCCGCCGAATTGATCTGGAAGGCGAATTCAACGAATTCGACGCCGAAGTTTCGCGCGCCTTCCGCTTGCCCGGCAAGGCCCGGCTCGATCGCGCGATCGGCACGCATGAAGTGGATGCTGCGGAAAACCTGGCAGAGGATGTGCGTCACCAGACTGCGCTGGTGCTCGCCGAATACTGGTGGGAGTGGATGGGTGCAGCCGCGCAGGCTGGTATCGATGCGCAGGCAGTTGCCAATTACCAGTCCGCTCTTGCCGCGGTGGAACGGCGGGTAGAACTGGGCGATGCGGCACAGCTGGAAGCCGACCAGGCCCGCGCAGCGCTGGGATCGGCGCGTATCATGGCTGAGCAATCCGCCGGGGAGGCGGCGCTGGCCCGCACACGCCTCGAAGCGCAATTCCCCGGCCTGCCGCTGCCAGCCGACGCGCCGCAAGTGCCCGCGCCAGACATCGCCGACGCCCGGCTTTCCCAGCTGCGCGATCATGTGCTGGCCAACAGCCACGAGATCGCCGCAGCACAGGCCCTGTCCCGCCGCGCCAGCACACTGGCCGAGAGGATCGAGGCAGACCGCACGGCAGACCCGTCTTTCGGCGTACGGCTGTTTTCCGAACGTGGCGGGGCGGAACAGGGCGCAGGCCTCACCTTCTCCATCCCGCTGGGAGGGCGCAACCGGGCCGCGCAAGCGGCACAGGCAGGCGCCCAGGCCTCCAGCGCGGCTGCCGAGGAACGCATGGTGCTGCGCGATGTCGAGGAAACCGCCGATGCCGATCTTGCCGAAGCCCGCTTCCGCATCGCCTCGTGGCAGAGCTCGCGCGAAGCCCTGCGCGCGCAGATGGAGGTGCTCGCCAAGCTGCGCCGCGGGCATGAGCTGGGCGAAATCGACCTTGCCGACCTGCTGCTGGGTGAGCGCATGGCGCATGATGCATTCCGCACCGAAGGCGAATTGCGCACGGCCGCCCAGCGCGCGATCACCAAACTGCGGATCGATTCCCACGAATTGTGGCTGGCAGACTAGACCACACGCGTTCAACTTCCTGCTTTGACAATGCCCGCATAGTCCTTGACTAAGGCGCGGGTGAAAAGGCGGCTCATGCAAGGGCAACGCCGCGAGAGGGAAAGCAGGGCTGCGCGTGGAAGCTGAAGTTGAAAGCAGCCTGCAAAGGCGCGTGTGGGCCAAGCTGTCGCTATGGCTGATCGTGCCGATTGCAGGGATCACCTTCGTCAATTCGATCGACCGGGTGAATGTCAGCTATGCCGGCAGCGCCATGTCTGCCGAACTGGCGCTGACGCAGGAACAGTTCGGGCAAGGCGTGAGCATGTTCTTCCTTGCCTACCTGTTGTTCCAGTATCCGCATGTGAAGCTGCTCAAACTGTGGCGGATCAGGATCTGGCTGCCTGCCTCGATGATGGTGTGGGCGATTTCCGGCTTCTGGATGGCCCATGTGCAAAGTGCAGCGGAATTCTATGCCGCGCGCTTCCTGCTGGGCATGGCGGAGGCAGGCTTTGCGCCGGGTATGACATGGCTGATCTCGCAATGGGTGCCGCCCAGCCTGCGCGCACGGGCGCTGGCAGGCGCGCTGGTGGCCGTGCCGCTGTCGATGGTGCTGGGCGGCCCGCTGTGCGGCTGGCGCGCTCGTCGCCGTGCCGCTGTCGATGGTGCTGGGTGGGCCTTTGTGCGGCTGGCTGCTGGGGATCGACAACTCGCTCGACATGGCCAGCTGGCGCTACATGTTCCTCGTCATCGCCATTCCCAATGTGCTGCTGGCGATCGCGGCGGCATTCTACTTCGTCGACACGCCGGAAAAGGCCCGCTGGCTCAATGACGAGGAGCGCGGATGGCTCGCCCGCCAGTTCGAGCTGCAGGAACAGACCACGCAGCCCGAACCGGGTTTCCGCGAGATCGCCCGCGATCCGTGGCTGTGGCGCTGCTGCCTTACGTGGCTGCTGGTGATGACCGGCTCCTATGCGCTGGTCTTCTGGTTGCCGCAGCTCGTCCGCCAGCTCGATATCGGCGGCAGCGAGTTCATGATCGGTACGCTGAGCGCGCTGCCCATGCTGGGCCTTGCCATTGGCCTGGTGCTGAACGGCCGCCATTCCGATCGCAGCGGCGAGCGGCTGTGGCATGTCGGCATTCCCAGCGCGCTGGCGGGTGTGACCATGGTGGTGGCCGCGCTGCTGCCGCCGGGCTGGGCGGTGCTGGGCTTGCTGACGCTGACCGGGCTGGGGATCGGCGCGGCGCAGGGCGTGTTCTGGGCCATCCCCTCTGCCGTGCGGCTGGGCGGGGACAAGGTGCCTGTTGGCGCGATTGCGCTGATCAGCATGTTCGGCACCGCAGGCGGCATTATCGGCCCATGGCTGATGGGCGTGCTGCTGGAGGCGACGGGCGATTTTTCCGCCGCCATCGGCGTGCTGGCGCTGCTGCTGGTGCTGGTGCTGCTGGTGATCGTGATAGACCGTGCCGGCCGCGCCCGGCGCGTCGGCTTGAAAGGGTAATGATGCAGGTTCCCGGATTAGAGCTGGCCTTCCAGGTAAGGCTCGATTTCACCGAAGGCCCACGCACCCGCTTCGTGCCCGCCGGCAAGCAATTCACCCGCGGCTTTGTCGGGCTGGCGGGCGGCGAGGTGAGCGGTCCGCGCTTGTCAGGCCGCGTCCTTCCCGGATCAGGCGGGGACTGGCCGCGCATGTGGGAAGCGGGGCTGGTCGAATTCGAAGCGCATTACATGCTCGAAGCCGATGACGGCACGCCGATCTACATCCACAACAGCGGCCTTGCCTGGTCATCCACCGAAGTCGTGGCGAAGCTGGAAGCGGGTGAGGCTGTCGATCCGGCAGACAATTACGTGCGCATCACCCCCCGGTTCGAAGCGCCCGCAGGCCCGCATGAATGGCTCTGCCGCACGATCTTCGTCGGCACGGCGGAGCGGCGCGGCAATTCCACCTTCTTCGATTATTACGCGGTGACCTGACCATGGCCGAAACCCTCTCCCCCGCAGACCGGCAGGAAATCGGCGATCTTGTCTCGCGCTATTGCTGGGCGCTCGATACCGGCGATGTCGACAGCTTCGTCGATTGCTATTGCCATGACGGAACGCTGGTGTGGGACGCGTTCGACGTGCCGATGGAATGGCACGGCAGCGAGCAATTGCGCCATTTCGCGCAGTTCCTTGCTGACCAGCCGAGCACGGCGGGCAGGCAGCACCATGTCACCAACCTGCTGGTCGAAGCCGATGGCGATGGCGCGCGCGGCAAGGCCTTTGTCGCCGTGGCGCTGCGGCAGGGCGACGGGCCGCACCTGCTCAACGTGATGGGCTGGTACGAGGATAGTTACGCCCGCGAGGACGGAAGCTGGAAGCTGGCGCGGCGCGTGATCCGCGACTGGTCCGGCCCGGTGCTGGCGAATATCAGGGGGCAGACGGGGGAACGCGAATCGCGCCCGCTGCCACCGCCGCTGGCCGGACTGCTCCCTCCGAAAGCCTAGAGCACTTTCCGACCATCTTGGGTCGCCCTGACGGAGCCGATTTTGGCTCAGCGCGAGGAGAGAGGAGGGAGCCATGCCGACGCATAGGGACCGACGATCGACGCGGCGATGGGCCAAAAGCGGCCCGCCCCTGCGGGGTCACGTCAGGAAACCCGCTGGCTTCGTCGTGACGCTTGCCCGGGGGCCGACAGGCCCGCGCTGCGCGCCACTCCTGTCCAGCGGGTTTCCTGATGCGATCAGGGTGATCCAGGATGGTCGGAAAGTGCTCCAGCTCAGAAGATCGAGTTGGTTGCCCCGCCATCGATCACCAGGCTCTGCCCGGTGATGTAGTTCGCCTGTTCGCTGCAGAACATCGCCACCCAGTCGCCCACATCGTCGCAATCGCCGAACTTCTCGGTGGCTATGCGCCAGTCGCGGCAGAATTGTGCCACTTCTTCATCATAGGTCTTGCCCTTGGCGGCAGCGCGCTCGTTGAACTGGTCTTCCACGAAGGCGCTGTGATGCATGCCGGGCAGCAGCGTGTTGATGAGGACATTGTTCTTCGCCACCACCTTGGACACCGCCACCGAGTAATTGGCGAGCGCGGCGCGTGTGCTGCCTGAAAGCGCGCGGATTTCGCCTGGATATTTCGCGGCCACAGTGGCGATATTGACGATCCGGCCCCATTTGCGATCCGCCATCCCGTCAATCACCTGCTTCATGAAGGCGACGGGCGAAAGCAGCGAGATGTCGATCGCCTCGCGCCATTGCTCCTCGGTGATTGCGCGAAAATCGGGCGTCATCGCCGGGGGAGAACAGGTGCCGACAAGGATATCGGGCTCGGGACAGGCGGCCAGGATTTTGGC
>JAUIJI010000045.1 GCA_030431435.1 Alphaproteobacteria bacterium
TGCCTTCAACGGTGACGGGATGATTTCCATGTTCCGTTTCAAGGACGGCAAGGTCGATTATCGCCAGCGCTGGGCAAAGACGGACAAATGGAAGCTGGAGAACGAAGCTGGCCGCGCGCTGTTCGGCGCCTATCGCAACCCGCTGACCGATGACGAAGCGGTCAAGGGCAAGATCCGCGGCACGGCCAACACCAATGCCTATATCCACGGCGGGCGGCTTTACGCCCTGAAAGAGGATTCACCCGCGCTTGTGATGGACCCCAATACGCTGGAAACGCATGGCTACACCGATTTCAACGGCAAGATGACGGGCGAGACCTTCAGCGCCCACCCCAAGACCGATCCCGTTACCGGAAACATGTGCAGCTTCGGCTATGCCTCAAAGGGCATTCTGACCACGGACATGACCTATTACGAGGTCAGCCCGGATGGTGAACTGCTGTTCGAGATCTGGTGGAACAATCCCTATTACGCGATGATGCACGACTTCGCGATCACGCAGGATTATGCGCTGTTCCCGGTGATGCCGATGACCAGCAACTGGGAGCGGCTGGAAGCAGT
Source organism: Alphaproteobacteria bacterium (assembly GCA_030431435.1). Classification (GTDB taxonomy): domain Bacteria; phylum Pseudomonadota; class Alphaproteobacteria; order Sphingomonadales; family Sphingomonadaceae; genus Alteraurantiacibacter. The sequence goes on from JAUIJI010000045.1 coordinate 562, forward strand.
CAAACCGCATTTCGGTTTCGATACCAGCCTGCCCAGCTACCTGGCTGTTGTCCCGCGAAAGCCCGGCACCACTGCGGACGACATCCGCTGGTTCAAGGGGCCAAGCTGCTTTGCCGGACACGTGATGAATGCATGGAACGAAGGCACCAGGATCACTCTGGATCTGCCGGTTGCATCCAACAACATGATGCCCTTCTTCCCTGACATCAACGATGCGCCCTTCGATCCGGTCGCTGGCAGCACCTATCTTTCGCGCTGGACGGTCGACCTCAGCCAGAACGAGGAAGAATACCGTTCAGAGCGCCTGTCCGACATGATCGGCGAATTTCCCAAGTACGATGATCGCATGACGGGGAAGAAGTACCGCTACGGCTGGATGGTCGTGATCGACCCTTCGCAGCCGGTCGAGATCAAGGGCGGCAGCGCCGGCGGCTGGGTGATGAACACGCTGGGCTTCGTCGATCTGGAAACGGGTCAGGAGCAGAAATACTGGGTCGGCCCAGTGTCCAGCATCCAGGAGCCCTGCTTCGTGCCCCGCTCGCCTGATGCCGCTGAGGGCGATGGCTGGATCGTGATGGTGGTCAACCGGCTGGAAGAACGCGGCAGTCAATTGCTGGTGTTCGAGGCGAGGGAGATCGCCAAGGGGCCGATCGCGACGATCGATATCCCCGTGCGCCTGCGCTTCGGCCTGCATGGCAACTGGGCAGATGCCGCTGCCACGAGGTCGCTTGAAGCAGCCTGATCACGGGAGCCCTCTTCCTTCCCACTCATCCTCTCGGGAAGGCTCTCCAATGCCTCTCCCCGGCACGTTCGGGGGGAGGCATTTTCAATTGGCTGCAGTCAAACTGGAGAACAGATCAACTCGCCGCATCAGCCCGGATCATGTCCGCGCCCTTTTCGCCGATCATAACGGCAGCGGCATTGGTGTTGGCGCCAACGAGGCGCGGCATGATCGAGGCGTCGATCACCCGCAAGCCGGAAACACCGTGCACCTGCAAGCGGGGATCAACCACCGCATCGGGGCCAGTGCCCATGGAACAACTGCCCACAGGGTGGTGGACCACGCCGATCAGGTCAGGGCGCATGGCTTCTAGCCCTTCGTCGCTCAGGCCACCGGGGCCGGGCAGCGTTTCCTCGATCACGCGGCTTGCGAGCGGCTCCTGCGCAAACAGCTTGCGAGAAAGGGCGAGGCCGTCCTTCAATCGTTGCCAGTCGTCATTGTCCGCCAGCATGTTGAGATGAATCTTCGGGTTCGAGCGGTAATCCGCATCGCGCAGCCGCACCTCGCCGCGACTGGCCGGCCGCAGCAGGCAGATCGAAGCGTAGAAGCAATCCTCCACCGGCTGGCGGATGCCTGGGAACCAGATATTCGCATCGACGCGCGTGGGGCTGACCATGATCTGGATATCCGGCCTGTCGAGCCCCTCCCGGCTGTGCAGCAAGACGCAGCCCGAAGCGATCTGGTTGGCGAAAGGTCCCTTGCCGCGCAGGAACCAGTTGAGGAAGGACACGGCCGCCCGGTCAAATCGCAACTCGCGGGCAAAGCTGTGATCCAGCCGCGCGCGATACTGGTTGGCGATGCGCGGGTGTTCCTGCAAATTGCGACCCACGCCCGGCAGGTGATGCACCACGTCGATGCCATGTTCGGACAGATGCTCGCCATCGCCAATCCCCGAGAGCATCAGCAATTGCGCAGATCCATAAGTGCCACCTGAAAGCACAACCTCTCGCCGTGCGCGCACCACTTGCGGCTGGCCGTTGCGGACAATTTCCACGCCGACCGCGCTCCCCTGTTCGACCAGCACCCGCTTCGCCAGACTGCCTGTCCAGATCGCGAGATTGGCACGCGTCCCCCTGACCGGATCGAGATAGGCGCGCGCACTGCCGCAACGGCTGCCATCTTTCAGCGCGACATGGACATCGGCCAGCCCCTCGTTCCGCTCGCCATCATAGTCGCCAACATAGTCGATCCCCATGGCGGCACAGCTTGCGCGCAATTCGCCGCCCATCAGGCGCGTGGAATCCACCGGCTTCACGGCAATCGGCCCGCCTGACCCGCGCTGCGCGCTTTCGCCTCTCCAGAAATCCTCCGAACGCTTGAAATAGGGCAGCACGGATTCGTAGTCCCAGCCGCTGCATCCCAACTGCGCCCATTCGTCGAAATCGCGCGGATGACCGCGGAAATGGACCGTCCCGTTGATCGAGGAAGAGCCACCCAGAACCCGCCCGCGCGGCAAGGGAAACACGCGCCCTCCCAGATGCGGTTCCGGTTCAGACGCAAATTGCCATGTGAGACGCGGATTGCGCAGGGCCTGCAGAAAGCCGAGCGGCATGCGGATGTAGGGATGGTTCGCCTCGCCGCCTGCCTCCAGCAGCAGCACCGATGCGCTCGCATCCTCGCTTAGCCGGTTGGCCACCACCGCCCCGGCGCTGCCTGCGCCCACCACGATATAATCGAATTCGGCTTGGCTCATGTCCTGCTCTTTCCTGCTTGTCGCAATACAGATGGTGCCGGTTTCAGGCAGCAATCCAGGCGAAGACTGTTGCATGGCTGCGCGGGTGCGTCCTGTCGCCAAGCGTGCCGGCAAGCAGGGAGAACCAGGGCTGCTGCCCCTCTCCGCCCAGCCAGCGGGCGGAGCGACCGGCCTGCATCAACGGCGACACCTGTCGCCCCGCCAGGCGCGCGATGTCGCTGGCCAGCAGGAATTCGGAATGACCGGTGAGCCCCAGCACGGCCCCGCCCTTTGCCAGGAGTTGCTCGCGGAGAAGGAGCGCGGCAATCTCGCCACCCGTATCGCGCGTTGCACCGCCTCGCAGTTCAATGTCGCGAACAGCGAAACGGGCTCGAGCGAGCTTCGCATCGTACAATGTGAGCGCGGGCAGCTCCGCTTTCGACAATCCACCCACACTTATGCCGAAACCAAGCGCCAATGGAGCAGCGACAGCCCCTGCAAGAACACTGCGGCGCTTCATTGCGCAGGCTCTTTTGCGAGCCACCGGGCAATCTGTTCCAGTTCCTCGTCACTCACTTCCGCGCGGGAAAGCGGGGGCATGTTCACCATGCCATTGCGGACCACGATCTTGACGTAATCCGCCGCAAGATCGGTGCGCTCATGCAGTTGCGCCGGCGTGCCTTCAGGCAATCGCTTGCCCAGCATGGTGGTGCCGGTATTGCGACCTACGTGGCAATAGGCACATTCGCGGCCATAGAGCCTTTCGCCCGCAACATCGGAATTGAGGCCGAAAGTTACCGCCTCGATCTGTGTGGGCATGGCCGGTGCAGCCGCAGACCCCCCTGCATCGCTGCCCTCGTCCGAACAGGCACCCAGCAGCACCAGAGCGGCACCAAGGCCAACCAAGCTCTTCCTGAAAGCCATCAGCCGCGCCTCCCGATACCGTTGCGCCCGGGGGCGATGATGTTTGCCGGGTCCAACGCCGCCTTCACCTTGTCATTCAGCCGCAGCAGCGCGTTGTCATTGTAGTCGTAGGTGGCGGCAATCGTGTCCATGTAGTCGATATGGCCGCGATATTCGGCGTAGCCCTCCTTTGCGGCTTCAACGACCAGCCGGTTGAACAACTGGTCCGCGCGGCCCGTGCTGGCCGGATCGTCGCGATCATAAAGGATCAGGCTGACATTGTTGATGTGCCGACGGCCGATGGTGAAGGTGGCGTAGTAATCCTGCCCGATCTCGCGATAGATGTCCTTTACCCGCTTGGCATAAGCGAGAACTTCGGCGCCATCCTGGGGCATAACGGGCGCGAAGCTGAGGTGCCCGCCGCGCCCGCCGTACCAGTTGACCGATTGCAGGCCAACGGTCGTCGGCACACCGCGTGCAGAGGCATCATAGGGTTCGCCCTTGCGCCAGGTCCGGAACTCCAGCTCCTTGCCCAGTCGTTCCTCGAACAGGTCACGCATCAGCTGCATGCTGCCTTCGACCTGGAATTCGGGACCGAAGAAGCTGACCTTGGCGTTCCACCAGCCGAGGCCGAAGCGCTCCATGATCGCCCGCTCGGCTTCTTCCGGTAGGGCGCCTTCGCCCTCATACCATTCGGCACGCTGGGTTAGCACGGATGCCGCGCGCACCGGGCTGCCGAAGACGACATTGTGCTGGATAATGTCGCGGCGGCGCAGGTCGCACAGGATATCGATGGCCCAGCCTGCATCGTCGAATTCAGGGAAGGCAATTTCGACCGCTGCAGTCATCTCCGGCTCTGGCTGCAACCACAAGCCCGCCTTGGTGACGATACCGAGATTGGACTGCATGAACATCTGGTCCCATGCGGGGCCATAACCATATTTGTAATTACGCCATGTCTTGCCTTCGCCAACCGCAGCCATGCCGGTGCGGACCAGCTCGCCATCGGGCATGACCACTTCCAGCCCGCAGATCGCTTCGCAATTGTCGCCAAGCGGAGTGTAGCCGATACCGCGATCAAGAGCATTGCCGACGACGCTGCCCCAGCTGTTGCCGGGCACCGACATCCACAGCGGTATCTCTTCTTTCCAAAGATGGTCGAACAGGTCGAAGAAGCTGACGCCGGGTTCAATCAGGCAATTGGCCTGCTTCTCGTCCACGTCGAGGATACGGTTCATGCGGCTGAGATCGAGGATCACGTCACCGCGGCGCACGGGCGCTGCCGCGCCATAACCGTAGTTCTTGCCCCGGCTGATCGGCCACAGGGCAACGCCGAAGCGATTGGCGATGCGTACCGCCTCTTGCACCTCGGCCACTTCGGCAGGTGCGAGGATGGCCGAACTTTCGTGGTCGAGCCCGTCCCCGAAGGCATAGGGATCGATATAGGTTCGGCGATCCTGGTCTGTATCGAGAACACCCTGCTCTCCCAAGGCAGAGCGGAACGCGGCAAGCGCGGCGCTGAAGCCTGCAGCGCTAACCCCTGTTGGCAATGGACTGGATGACATGTCTTCTCCCGAATGGCGAACTACCGCCGATATCATGGCGTTCTGTTTGGCAGATCGTTATTCTGTAATTTAGATTTCCTCTTCGACTGAGTCAATCTGTCCCGAACAGGCCCCGCGCCAGCAGGCGGATGGCAAGCAGCGAGACCAAGACAGTCACGATCGTGCGAAAGCCGCGTTCGGGAATGCGCCCGATCATCCGCTTGCCCGCCCATGTCCCGGCAATGCCTGCCACCGTGGCGACTATCACCGCAAGCACATAGGGCTGGTAAGCAAAACCGGTCACGGCATAGCCAATGCCGCGAATGGCCTCGAGCACCAGCAGGCAGGTGGCAAAAGTGCCGACAAGCGCGCGCGGCGAGATCCCCGCGTTGAGCAGAACGGGCTGGAGGATGGATCCCATTCCCAGCACCGTACCACTGACCGCATGTGCCACGCCCACTGCGGCAAGGCCGGCGCGCGAATGGACCTGTGGAAGCGGCAGGCGCGACCATGCCAGCACTAGCATCAGCAGCCCCACCCCAATCGCCATCCAGCGTTCGGGAATGGCGTGATAGGCGACAAGCCCCATCGCCACTCCGCCCAGCGACCCCAGGGTAAACGGCCCGACGATGCTCCAGCTGATCGCGTCGCGGAATGCGAACCCGCGAGACACGAGCGAAGAGTAGGAGAACACAGGCTGCAAGGCGATCGCCACCGGCAGTGGATAGAGCAGCGTGGTCGCGCCAAACAGCACATACCCCCCGCCGATCGAGATGCTGGCACTGATGGCTGCTGCGGAAAATGACGCTGCCGCCAGCAGCAGCAGCGTCACACTTTCGCTCATCGCCTAGTCTCCGCGATAACCGCTCCAGTATTTCGGCTTGAATGTCAGGCCGATCAGGGCGGTAATGAAGGCCAGCACCATCACGCACAAGAACGGCACGGTGTAACCGCCGGTCCAGTCCACCGCCAGGCCGATCAGGCCGATCCCCACTGCCGAACCAAGCTGGAAGGTTGCATTTAGGATGGCGATCATCTGGGCAATCGACTTCGTGCCGTAGATGTGACGACCAAGGATCGGAGCCTGCACCACGATGCCACCGTGCGAAAGGCCGCGCACAACCGTGAACAGTGCGAAGGTGATCAGGCCCGAAACCGGGAATGCCAGCAGCACGGCCACGCCGCACAAAGCCCAGCACATCGCCACACCCTTGGTGGAGAAGCGATCGAACAGCCAGCCGAACACCAGCTTGCCGAGCCCGGAAAGCACCAGCACGATGGTGAAGCCCAGCGCTGCCATGGTGCTGCCAAGGTCCGTCTGGTGCTCGATGAACAGCGGGATATATTCGTTGATGCCGTTGCTGATCACGCCCGAGAGGCCCGTGGCAACCACCAGCAGGATGAACGGCGTAGTGCGCACGATCTCCGAGAAGTCGGGGCCCGGGCCGCCCTTGGCGCGTGCCGGGGGCGCCTTGCCGCGCGCTGCGGCATTGGCTTCGTCCAGTTCCTCTGCCGTGTAGCCATAGTCTTCAGGGCTCGCATGGACAGCGAAGATCACGAACAACGAGAGCGTGACGAGAACGATCAGCCCGGCAATACCGCTTGTGGCGTGCCAGCCGTAATGCTCAAGCCCGTAATTGGTGGCGAGCGGGACAACCGCACCTGCCGCCGCGCCGCCCAGCATGGCGATGCCTGTTGCCCGGCCAAGCGTGGCTTCGAACCAGCGCGCCAGCGTCAACTGGATGCCGACGAGGCAAATGATCGAAGCAAAGCCGGAGATGAAGGCGAGTGCATAATATTCCCACAAGCTGCCCACCCAGTAGAGCGCCAGCGTGCTGAGCCCCACAGCCCAGACAGACGTCAGCAGTACCTGTTTCAATCCGAAGCGCACGAACAGGCCGCCTGCGAACAGGCCGGCCAATGCGGAAACGGCAGACTTGATGACCATGAAGCTGGTGGTCTGTGCCACTGTCCACCCCATGGTTTCGGAGATGTTGGCATACATCACCGGCATCATCATCGAGACACCGGCAAGGCCGATGCCCCAGACCAGGAATCCGGTGATTACATTTGCCCAGGCATATCGCCGCATTTTGGCCAGTGACGGGCGGGTCTCTCCCATGTGATCCTCCTATTGTGATCGTCCAGTCAGCGCCGGAGGATCCTCGTTTTATGTTCTGGTGCCAGCTGCCCGCTACGACGGGTGCGCCATCACCGCTGTTGCATCTTCTCTCCGGTTATCGACCGGTGTCGATCCGATTCCATGATTGCCCGGCGAGAGTATCCCGGCGGGATCGAAGGCCTGCTTCAGCTTGGTGCAGGTGCGCCCATAGGCACCGTCATTGGCAGCAAGTGATTGCGCGACCTGCCCCACCAGGGCGACATGCGAGCGATACGGCACGCAGCCCCATTGGGCAGCGACCTCATACATGCTGGAAACCGAGGTGCGGGCAGCTTCCACCCGGTCCGGCTTGCTGGCATCAAACATGATCATGCACGCACTCACCATGCTGCGCTCGGTCACCAGGAAACCAACCGGGCCAAGCAGGTCATGTTCTGCCGAGACGGACCGGACAAGCGCATCAACCCGCTGTGCCCACTCCCCCTTCAGCGGGATGACAGGCGAGAAATCCATATGTCCGAAGTCAGGCCCGAACACCTGCTGCAAGCGTTCCAGCAGCAGGCGGTTGGGAATGCCTGCCGAAATATAGTCGCGCGGCTCGACATCCTCCGGCCCGGCATCTCCGGGATATGTGCGAAGCTCCAGTTCTGCACCGGCAATTGCAGCGACCTCGCGTTCGAGGATATTGCGCCGTGCTGCGATCATCTCGCTGTCACCGTAGAGGCCAAGGCGGACATTCCAGCGTCCTGGACGCAGCACCTGCTTCAGGTTGGCGAGCGTATAGGGTGCGCGATGGGAAGGAACGTTGGCCGCGTCCTCTGGCGTACCCACGATCATCGGCACGCCTTGCAAAATGCCCTTGCGCAACAGCCGCCGCAGCATGTCCACCAGCGGAACGATGTCGGCATCATTGCCACACATGATGGTGCCGATCGCGAATTCTTCCGGACGCGGCATGAGCCACAGACCGGCTTGGGTCACCACGCCAAAGTTCGATTGCATGAACAGGCTGTCCAGCGAAGGCCCGAAACCGCGGCGATGGCATGACCACAGCGGGCTGCCGGGCATGGCACCCTGCCCCGTGCGCAGCACATCGCCATCGGCCAGCACAACCTCCAGCCCGCACAAGGCCGAGGCATGATCGCCCATCACATTGTAGCCATAGCCGTGCTCCAGCGCATTGCCGATAATGCTGCCCCAGCCAAGGTCAGGAACCGACATCATCAGCGGCGCATCCTGCGCCCGCAGTTCGTCATAAAGACTGGCAAAGCTCACGCCCGGCTCGATCCGCGCATAGCCTTGCTCGGCATCGATCTCGAGGATGCGGTCCATCCGCCGCAGGTTGAGCACCACGGAGCGATCGAGCACCGGGGAAGACCCGCCATAGCCGAAATTGCGCCCCATGGACGATGTCCAGATTGGAACCTGCAACTCATTGGCCAGCAACAAGGCATCGCGCACCTGCTCGGTACTGGATGGCTGAACCACAAGGCCTGGCCGATGCGCAGCAGGCTGCGGACCGGCATAGGGATCAGAAAACTCCTGCAAGGCTTCAGCATCGAGGAGCACAGCTTCCTTGCCCAGCAGTGCTGCGAATCGCCCGGCGGCACTGGCCAGCGCCTCATCGGCACCATCCCATGCATTTGCAGCAATAATCGCCAAAACCCGCCTCCCGATATCCCGTGATGACCACTCTATATGTGGCGTTCTTTCTATCAGAACAATGTTCTTTTTATATGCAGTCCATGCGATCCGTCAACTCATTCTGCACGCAATATTCCGCTTGCCAGAACGGCAATCTGTTTTCCTTGCATCTTGCGCGAATCATGAATACAAGTGTTTTCATAATCAATGGGAGATGATCAGAATGGCCGCAAGAACTGGACAGGAGTACAAGGCAGGTCTCGACGACGGACGCGAGGTCTGGCTTGGCGAAGGGCGCGTCGATGTCGCCAATGATCCGGTGCTCACCGGCTCTGTCGGCGGCATGGCCGGCTATTTCGACTGGCAGCATGAATATGCCGACGAGTGCCTGGTTGATGACCCGGAACGCTCTGGCGAGAAGATGAATGTCAGCCTGATGCTGCCCAGGAGCGCGGAAGACCTCGCCATCCGTCACAAAGGGCTGGAACGCCTTGCCCGCTATTCCAACGGCATGCTCGGTCGCACGCCCGATTATGTGAATGTTGTGCTGTCAGGCCATACGGCCCGCTCTGACATCTGGGCCGCCGGAAAGCCCGAATGCTATGAGCGGCTGCGCAAGTTCCACCGCGAGGTGATCGATGGCGACCTTGCGCTGACACACACCATCGTCCATGCCAATATCGACAAGTCCGCTCCGCCGCTCGCCGGCATGAACAGCGACCTGACGCTGCGCGTCGTCGATCGCAACGAGAACGGCATCGTGGTGCGCGGCGGCAAGGTGCTGGCAACGCTCGGCCCGCTGGCGGATGAACTCTATGTCTATTCCTCCATGCCAATCCCCGAAGGAGCAGAGGAATATGCGCTGATCTTCTCGGTGCCGGTGAACACCAAGGGCGTGATCCAGATCTGCCGTGACCACTATGGCCGCGACGCCAGCATTGCCGACGCCCCCTTCTCCTCGCGCTTTGACGAGCAGGATTCCTTCGTAATCTTCGATGACGTGGAAGTACCGTGGGAACGCGTGTTCTGTGACGGCGATCTCAACGTCTACAACAACCTCAACCAAGGTGTTTCGCCGGGCAATACGCTGCAACAGACGGCAATCCGCGCCATGGTGAAGCTCGAATTCGCCTATGACCTGTGTTCCAGCGTGGCAAAGGTCACCAACAGCCTGAAGTATCCCGAAACCGCGCAGATGCTGGGCGAGATCCACTCCTACCTGTCGCTCACCCGCTCTGCCATCGTGGCCGCTGAAGCGCGCGCGCATGACTGGGGCGCTGGCGCCTTCTTCCCGCACCGGGACCTATCGGTGCTGCGCTGCGTGATGCCGGGCTGGATGAGCCGGGTGAACGAGATCATTCGCATCATCGGCGGCCACAACCTGCTGTGCACCCCCTCGCTCGCGCTGTTCGAGGACCCGGAAATCGGCGACAAGCTGCGCAAGTACTTGCCCGGGTCAAACGGCATGGCCGCAGAAGATCGCGCCCGCATCATGCGCATGGCCTGGGACTTTGCAGGCTCGGCACTGGGCAGCCGCGTGGAGCTCTACGAGATGTTCTATCTGACCAGCCAGTCGCGCGCGCGCATGGGTGATCACATGGTCGCCCAGCGCGATGGCGAATGGAACCAGGTGCGCGAATTCATGCAGAAATCCGGCATCCTTCCGGATTGATGCGATGGGCGCGCTCGAGACCATGCAACCCGATGTTGAAGGCTTTCGCCAGTCGCTGCGCCGCTTTGCCAGCGGTGTCACGGTGGTCGCCAGCCGGGCCGAGGACGGCACGCCGCGCGGAATCGTCATGACGGCGGTCATGTCGCTGAGTTTCGATCCGCCGTCGATGCTGATCGCGATCAACCGCACCGCCTCGCTGCTCCCCGCAGTTGAGCACAGCGGCCGCTTCAGCATCAACGTGCTGGGCAGCGACAGCAAGGACTGGTGTCATGCTTTCGCCAACTCCGATGTGGCTGAACGCTTCGCCGCATCGGACTGGGCGACGGACGAAAACGGCGTGCCGCTGCTGCGAGATGCCTTGTCCAGCATGGTCTGCGATGTCGACCAGGCGGAAGCCTTTGGCAGCCACATGGTGATCCGGGGGCTGGTGCGCAGCACTGGCTACCGGCAGGATGCCGACGGATTGATCTATCTGGATGGACGCTATGCAAGACCCTGCGACTTCGACTGACAGCCTGTCGCCCAGGCGCGACGGTCGCAAGACCTCCAGCAAGGCGCGCTTCATCGAGGCTGCCGCGCAGGAATTCATCGAAAGCGGCTTTGAAAAGTGCACCATTCGCGCCATCGCCGCGCGGGCAGGCACCAGCATCGCCTCTCTCAGCCGCAACTGGACCGGCAAGCGTCATCTCTTCGAGGATGTGTTCGCGCTGCATTTCGATGCCATCAATGCCGTCCAGAACCGCAATCTCGACCTGCTGGAACAGGCTGGCGATCCGGGTCTCGATGAGCTGCTTTACGCATTCTACCGGCCCGTGCTGGCACCAATGTCCGGCCGGGCTGCGCCCGCGACCAGCCACACTGTATATTGCAAGGCATTGTCCGATCCTTCCGAAGAAGCGAAGGAAATCGCGCGCCCGCTGGTGACCGGAATTCGTTCGCGCATGATCGGCTATGCCCGACGCTTCCTGCCCGATTGCAGCGAACAGGAGCTGTTCCTTGCTATGACCGTGATCAACGGCACCTATCTCTATCCGCAAGTCCAGGGCGCGAGGCTGGCATCGGTCATGGGTATCAATGACGCATCCTTTGACTGGGATCAAGCAGCCCGCAAGCTGGCTGCCATGGTTGCAGCGGCCATTCACGCATTTCGGGAGGACCGGAAATGACGAAGCACTGCCACAAACAACACCAGCTGATGCAAGTGCATCCTGAATGCACGCTGGAACTGGACGCCAGCATCCTCGCCATCGGCGCGTTTGACGGTGTCCATCGCGGCCACCAGAAGCTGATCGCCTCGGCCGTCAACTCCGCCCGGAAGCACCGCTGCGCCGCCGCCGTTTATACCTTTGACACGCCTCCCAAAGCCTTCTTTGCCGGAGCCCGCATACTTACAAGCGTGGAGGAAAAACTGCGGAGGATCGAACTGCTCGGCGCACAGCATGCCGTTTGCGCCCGGTTCAACCGCGACTATGCCGCGCGCAGCACCGATGATTTCATGGATGAACTCGCCTGCCTCAATCCACGCGAAATCTGGGTGGGGGCCGATTTCCGGTTCGGTGCCAGGAGCGCAGGCGATGTCGACCTGCTGGCGACACGGTTCAACGTGAAGGTGCTTGACGCGGTGCGCTGCAGTTCCGGGCACGTCATCTCCAGCACGCTGATCCGCGAGCTCTTGCAACGCGATCCCGCAACGGCACATCACCTGCTGGGAAATCAACAACATGAAAGACCGGTTATCGCGTGATCCGCAAGTCGCCCCTTGGGAAGTCGGAGATCGTGCCTTGAGATTCTGCCACCCGGCCCAGGCGGTCGAGCGGCGAAGCTTGTAGGTCCGTCGGTCGATGGGATGCCGGTCCTGGCTGAAATGGCTGCGACACGAGGCGGATCACCTCTGGTGTAGAGTTGAAATAGCGCGGCGGACTGGCCCGTTTGCCAGAGCGCGGCATTGCGCTGCGCTGCCTTGCGCGCCTCCCCTGCAAGCAGAGACGAGTGCTGGGGGTGAATGGCGGAGAGACAGGGATTCGAACCCTGGGTACCACATAATGGCACAACGGTTTTCGAGACCGCCCCGTTCGACCGCTCCGGCATCTCTCCGCACTGCGAGCATACAGGCCAATGCCTGACTGGTCGGGAAGCGCGCGGTTAGCCGATGCTTGGCCGCTTGCCAAGACCCTTCGGGCCGCATCCGCTCTCATTTGGGGAAATGTTGCCACAACGGCTTGTTTCGCATCTGCAAAAACATATATTGGGAGCATGGAACGGTCGGAATTCTTCCTTCCCCAGGCTGGACGCATGATCCAGGCCCCCCGCAACAGCTCGGCCCGCTTCGCCATTGGCGACGTGGTGCGCCATCGCCTGTTCGACATTCGCGGCGTGGTTTTCGATATCGACCCGGTATTTGCCAATAGCGAGGAATGGTATGAGGCGATCCCGCTCGACATGCGGCCTGATCGCAACCAGCCTTTCTATCACCTGCTGGCAGAGAACGACGAGGAATCCTACGTTGCCTATGTCAGCCAGCAGAACCTGCTGGTGGATGACGAGGACCGCCCGGTCGATCATCCCGGCATCGGCCAACTGTTCGAGCGTTTCGCCGGCGGCCGCTACCGCATGCGGCGCAGCCTGACGCACTGATCTGCGGTGATCGGCTTCAGCTCTTGATCTTCCAGCCGCTCTTGAGCACGCGATAGGTCAAGAAGCCGAGCACAAGGTTCAGAACCCCCACGCCCACCGCCGCGCCCAGCACCGCCTCGTTCGTATTGCCGATGTCACTTTCCCCCAGGAAACCGAAGCGGAAGCCGGAGATCATGTAGAAGAACGGGTTCGCCCGGCTGATCGCCTGGAACACCGGCGCAAGGTTGGAAATGACGTAGAAAGTGCCCGACAGAAGACTGAGCGGGGCGACCACAAAGTTGGTGACGGCAGCGTTGTGATCGAATTTCTCCGCCCACAGGCTGGCGAGAAGGCCGATGATGGCGAGCATCGTCGCCCCCATCAGGCCGAACCAGACGATTGCCCAAGGGTGCGCCGCGCGCATTTCCACTCCAGGCCACAAGGCCATGGCCAGCGCCACCGCCAGCCCGACCATGATCGCCCGGGTAATCGCTGCGGCGACAATACCGATCATCAGTTCCGCCGATGACAGGGGCGGCATCAGCAGGTCCACGATGGTTCCCTGCAGCTTGCCCGAGAGCAGACTGAAACTGGCGTTGGCAAAGGCATTCTGCATCATGCCCATCATGATCAGGCCCGGCGCAACGAAGGTTGCAAAGGGCACACCAAGGATCAGCCTGTCAGAACGGCCCATGGCCACGGTAAAGATCACCAGGAACAGCAGCGTGGTGACGGCCGGTGCCCAGACAGTCTGCGTCTGCACCTTGAGAAATCGCCGTATCTCCTTAATATAGAGACTCCACAGCCCGATCCGGTTGAAGCCGGTAATCTGCGGCTGCCCCTTGGGCGGAAAGTTGCGGCCGGCCTTGCTGCCGGTTCCTGCGGGATCAGCCATGGTGTTGCCATGCTGCGTAACGTCTGCTGGGGCTTGATTGGCCATGTGCAGCCGCCTATCGGCCCGCACGTCGGCTGGCAAGCCATCCATTGGGCAGGCCGCCGAGAATAGAGACGGAATATTACTGCATGAGTTGGACTGAAGAACGCATCGCCACATTGACCAAGATGTGGGAAGGCGGCTCCACGGCTAGCCAGATTGCCGAAGAACTGGGCGGCGTTTCCCGCAACGCCGTGATTGGCAAGGCGCACCGCCTTGGCCTGAAGTCGCGCCCTTCGCCAGTCAAAGCCAGCGAGAAGAAGGCTGCGGCCAAGAAGAAGGACGCCGCGCCCGCCAAGAAGGCTGCTGCCCCCAAGCCCAAACCGAAGGCCCCTGCACCAGCCGCGCCCAAGGTCGCAGCCAAGCCTGAACCAGCAGCGGCAAAGCCAGCTCCGGCGAATAGCTCTGGCACGAACAGCCAGCCCATCCCGGACAGGGCTGAAGCGCTGCCCAAGATCCATTCTGTCGGCCCTGGCGGGTTCGTGCGCCAGGGGCCGGGTGACCAGCAGGCCCCGATCCCGCCGGCACCGCCGCGCCGTTTGGTTCCAGCCAAGCCGAGCCCGGAGATCGCGGACAAGACCAGCCTGCTTGACCTGAATGATCGCGTTTGCCGCTGGCCCATGGGCCACCCGGGCGAAGCGGACTTCCATTTCTGCGGCGAAAAGGTGAATCCCGGCTTCCCTTATTGCGTCGAACATTGCGGCAGGGCTTTCCAGGCACAGCTTCCGCGCGGTGCCCGCAGACCCCCTCCGCCACTGCCGTTCGGCGGACCGCGCGTCCGGTAAAGTTCTCCACTTTGGTGGAAGCGGCACCAGCCCTCTCCCCCTCCCGGCCACCCAAACGGATAATGCCATGGGGGGCCGGGAGGGGGAGAGGGCTGGTGCCGAAACAAAAGAAGGCCCTGTCCGCGAGGACGGGGCCTTCTTTTTTGTCGATCTTGAACGCCAAACGCGTTTGGCGGCCCGCATATCAGGTAGGGGAGATATGCGGGCGCGCCACGGCGCCGAACCCGAACTGATCGGATCCGAAGAAGACGCACGACCCTCCGCCTCGAGAGGAAGGGGGAGGAGATTGAGGGCAGAGAGCCGCGCGATCTTCGAAACTCAGAGCACTTCCCGACCCTCCTGGATCATCGTGATTGTGTCAGGAAGCCCGCTGGCAAGGCGCGGCGTGCCGAAGGGGCCGGCGGCCCCTTCAAATGACGCAACGCAGCCCAGCGGGCTTCCTGGCGCAACCGCTCCGCGGCGGGCCAAATCCTGTCCATTGCAGCGTTGCTCGTCGGTCACGATGCAAATGCATCGCTCCCTTCTCGCGCCTCGCCCTGAACAGGATTTGGCTCCGTCACGGTGACCCAGGAGGGTCGGGAAGTGCTCTAAGGCGTCTCGGCTTGGGGTCCGAGACGCCGAGACCATGACACTCTGTCGACGCGACCCGAAGAGCCGTCGCTGGCCTCGAGGCGGCATATATGCGCGCCGCATCAGTTTCGCATGTAACGTGATTGCCCGACACGTTCATGATCGCATCGGAATACCGGAAAATCAGCGTTTTAGAGGGTCTTGCTTATCCGGCTGAAGCTTTGCTGCTTCAGCGACGATTCTCTCGTAATTATTGGAAACAATCAGACCCAGCGACAGTGCCTTTACTGCCGCGGTCGTGCGGTCGGACACGTCGAGCTTGGCGAAGATGCGCCGGACATAGACGTCCACCGAACTGGCCGAGATGCCAAGAATCTCCGCAATCACAGAGTTGCTTTTCCCCTGCGCCATCCAGTGGAGAACCTGGAGTTCACGATTCGACAGAGCCGGAACGTCCACCACCGCCGGCACCAGCTTGCAATAGCGCTGGATCGACACCTGGCCGACGGCGTGCATCCGCAGCATGTCATCGGGATCCGGTCGTTCGGCATCATCGGGCAGGATTGCACCGAGAAACCCGCTGCGCCCGTCCGGCCCGAAGCAGGCAATACCGACGCCGCGACCCGCACCATATTGCGCTGCCAGCGCCAGATAACGTTCCTGCTGGCGGCTCAGCTTCTCGCCAGCAAGATCGTCCGGCCAGACAAAGGGCTGCAACCTTCGCTTGGCGAGCGTGGGCAAGGGATCGACCTGGTACAGCCTCGCGCGATACTGCTTTTCCCACGTCCAGGGCAGGCCGATATTGGTGAGGATCGGCTTCACGCGCGTATCACCGGGAATGGGCGCGACGTAGTAGACCTTCTCGATCCCGAACAGGTTCAGCGCGTCGTAGGCCGCCTGTCGGACGGCCACGACATCGTCTGCATCACCGATCGCCTGAAGGCGCGCGGTGAAATCCGGTCGCTCCATCTGCATGCCCTTACCCCAAGTCAGGACTGCGAAATGTCAGACGCGCAATTCTCGTTCTATTCAGCGCGCACCAACAAAGGTTAACGTGCCATGTTGGCAGTTATTACGCAAGCAGGCGATAATTCTTCACTTGCTTACAGCCGGAACGTGCCTGTCAACAACAAAGGCCGCAGCAAGGATCAATGCCGCACTGACGATCAGGACGACAAAGAACGGGATCACGCTGTCCCCGCCAAGGTCCAGCAGCCAGCCGCCCAGCGCCGTGGCCCCCACAGCGCCGACCCGGCTCATCAGGATGCCGAGACCGATGCCGGTTGAACGGAAGCTGGAAGGATAGCCCGCAGCCATGATCACATACATGCCGGCGATCCCTGCGCTGAAGAAGGCACCGGAAGCGCCAACCAGTGCGGTGACGATGGTCTTGTCCTGCGCCGTAGGCACTGCAGGCAGCCCCTCCACCGCCCACGCCAGCACCACCAGCACCGCCATCAGCACCGTACCGATCACGACCATCACCGGCTTGGACCCGAACTGCCGCATGGCCGCACCCACGGCGATCGAGCCGACCATCGAGGTGATGCCAGCCACGGAAACGGCATGGCCAGCTTCTTCGAGATTGAAACCGGCTGCGGTGAGGAATGTGGTCGACCAACTGAGGATCGAATAGGCCACCAGCGCCGCTGCCGCAAAGGCCAGGCCGATACCGACGTTGAGGCGCATATAGGCCGGATCCAGGATACCTTCTGCCTTGCCCGTGGTGCCGGACATCTTCTGTTCCTCGGCCACCAGTTCGAAATCCCCGTCAAGCACCTTGGCCGCATGCTTGCGCGCCAGTTCGTGCTTGCCCTTGCTGAGCAGGAAGGCCGGGCTGTCCTTGAGTACAACGAGGACGATGATGACCAGTGAGAGGGTGAGGAAACCGAAAAAGGTAAAGGTGCCGCCCCAGCCGCGATCTGCGGCAAGCTCGGGCGCAACCCAGCCCACGATCGTGCCCCCGATGGGCGTGCCCACCGACAAGGTGGACACGGTAATCGGACGCCATTTGTCCGACGTCCATTCGCTCGCCATGGTCAGAGCATTGGCATAGGCAGCGCCGAAGCCCAGCCCGCCGATCAGCCGCCAGATGGCCATGCTCCATACACCTGTCGAGGTGCCCGCGCCGATCGTTGCCAGCGAAAAGACCAGCGCCGCGATCGCCAGCGCGTATCGCCTGCCGAGGCTGTCGCCGATCACGCCGCCCGCCCATGAACCGAGGCCGAAGCCAACAAGGGCCGCGCCCATCGCAAAACCGAAGGTGGATCGTTCGACCCCGAAATCCTCCATAACCAGCGGCGCGACAATGCCGAGCAATTGCAGGTCGATCCCGTCGCTCACCAGGATGAGCATGCAGGTTGCCGCGATGAGCCACTGGAAGGGCTTCATCGCGGTGCGGTTCATTGCCTCTACGAATGTCAGCCCGCCGGCTGGCGTGTTTGATGCCATGATTTTTCCTCTCTCCGTCGAGAGATCATCACTGCATTTGCACGAAAATGCCAGTGTCGATGTGTATCAGCCCACAACCGCGCCTAGCGAACCAGGATTTTTTCCGCCCAGCCGCCGTCGAGGCGGTAGATCACATCCTGCCGTGCGGAATGGTATTGCAGCATGCCATCACGATCCTCACCCACATAGAGCGCGCGCAGGATCGATCCGGCAACGCCGTGGCCAATCACGACAAGATCACGCTTGCCCGCCCAGCACAGCCAGCCCCAAAGCCGCTCCACGGCGGGATCGAGCCCCTCGCCATCGGTGCAGTAATTGGCCCATGCGGAAAGGAAGCAAGGCTCGTCCTCCACCAGCGGATCGCGCGCGCAAATGCTGGCGAAATGATGCTTTTCCCACGAACCGCAGCCCACTTCGCACAGGCGCGCATCGGAGATCACGGGTGTGATGATCCCGGCGGCTTCGCGAACGATCTGAGCCGATTCCATTGCCCTGCCTTGCGGGCTGCACACGAGGTCGAAATCCTCGGCTCCGTCCAGCAGGTCTCGCAGGGTGCGGCCCATAGCCTGGGCCTGTTCGCGGCCAAGGCTGGTGAGCGGGCTGTCATGGCTGCCCTGTATCCGCCGTTCGAGGTTGTATTCGGTCTGGCCGTGGCGAAGCAGGTAGATCATGGTCCCGGCCTTTCCTCTTTCCTACTGGCCGCCTGCCGGTGACCTGGAGCCGAGATCGAGCGCCATGTCCTTCGGGTCTTCCTTGGGCACCGGTCGGTTTCCGGGGGCCATCAGGTCACGCACCTGGTTGGCGCGCATTGTTTCAAATTTGATGCGGCCCGGTGTCGCCTCGTCGTCAGGGAAGGCTGCCTCGATCTCGCGGTGGCGTTCCTTCACCTCATCGAGGAATTCGCGATTGGTGAAGATGTAGAAGCGGTTCTCCTTGATTGCCTCCACCACGAAGCGGCCGGTATCCTCCGGGTCGATTGCGCCGCGCATCGCATCCCACAGATCCTTCAGGAACTGCGGCGCGTTTTCTGCATCAATGCTCGGATCTTCTTCCGGCAGCGGCACCAGCGCGCTGCGGGTGGCCCCCGGGAACAGGCAGGACACCCCGATGCCCTTGGGCGCAAGCTGCATCCGCAGGCTTTCCGAATAGCCGCGCACGGCATATTTGGCGGTGGAATAGGCCGCAAGGCCGGGCAGCGGGACCACGCCCGCCATCGAACTGGTGTTGACGATATGCCCGCCCTCGCCCTGCGCACGGATAATCGGCGCGATGATCTTCGTTCCGTTGATCACACCGCCAAGGTTGATGCTGATCGCCTTGTCCCAATCCTCGAAATCCGGGCTGGCTGCCGTGCCGCCGCCATTCACACCGGCGTTGTTGCACAGCACGTGGATCTTGCCGAAATGCTCCAGCACCTCGTCCACCGCAGCCTTCAGGTTGGCGCGATCAGCAACATTGGTCTTGACGAAATGCACGGCATTGTTGCCCGCGAGCGCAGCCTTTGCCTTGGCGATATGCTCATCGTTCCAGTCCGCCAGCGCCACCTTCATGCCTTCGGCAAGGAAGGCCTTGCCCATGCCGAGGCCGATGCCGCTGGCACCGCCGGTGATGAAGGCAACCTTGCCTGTCAGGTCTTCCATTGCCTGTCCCTTTCCCGCTCTCTTCGCGCACCGGTGTGACAGAGCCAGGACTTCCCGTCCATGGCCACACGCAATCAGATCGTCGCTTCCAGCACCATGTTGGTGGGTGTTTCGGTGGCGCGGCGAACGTTGCCGAAGCCTGCTTCGTTCAGCACTGCCGCCAGCCGCTTCTGGCCCGCCTGCGCGCCAAGGCCCAGCCCCACTTCCTGGCTGAGCGACACCGGCACGCAGCCCATGCAGGAGAAGCCGTAGAAGATCTGCCCCATCGGGTGCATGTTCTCCGCCATGGTGTCACCCGCCATCGGCTCGACCACCATGAATGTGCCATCGGGCTTCATCGCCTCGCGGATATGGCGCGCCGCACCGACGGGATCGCCCATGTCATGCAGCGCATCGAAGATGCAGGCGAAATCGAAACCATCGCCTTCGAAATCCTGCGCCTTCGCCACTTCGAAGCTGACATTGGTGAGGCCCGCATCTGCGGCCTGCTTGCGCGCTTCGATGATGCTCGGTTCATGGAAATCGATGCCGACGAAGGTGGAATTGGGATAGTGCTTCGCCATCAGCACGGTGGAGCTGCCATATCCGCAGCCGATATCGGCCACCTTGGCGCCTGCTTCCAGCTTGTCGGTCACGCCTTCAAGCGCAGGCAACCAGCTGGAAACGAGGTTGGCGGCATAGCCGGGCCGGAAGAAGCGATCGGTACCGCAGAACAGGCACTGCGAATGGTCTGACCACGGGCGACCGACGCCGGTCTTGAAGACCTCCACCGCCTTTTCATGCGTGTCATACTGGGCGACAACCGCCTGGAAGAAGCCCTGCATGCACAGCGGCTGGCCTTCGCGGGTGAAGATCAGCGCGGCTTCGGGCGTGAGTTCGAAAGTCTCCTTCTCACCGTCGAACTCGACATATCCGGCAGCAGCAACCGAGCCGAGCCATTCGCGCAGGTACTTGGGCTCCATACCGGTCTTTTCGGCCAGTTCGTCACAGGTGACAGGACCAGCTCCGTCCATGGCGGCCCAAACGCCAGCCTGATCGCCCATATAGGCCATCATCACACTGACCGCGCCTGCCACATGCCCCATGACATTGCCCATCATTGCGTGGACCTTGTCGAAATCGATATTCTCGCTCATCGCGCCGTTCTCTCCCTTGCACCGCCTCATCGGGCGACATCACACAAGCGTTCTGCCGCAATGCAGAAGGCTGACGCAAGGTCAGAATTGGGACAGACGCGAAGCGAAATCAGCAGGGACGCGCAAACCAGATCGTGTGGCGCGGGCCCTTGTTGTTGGGCCGGGCGCGGACGACCACTTCCTCCACCGAAAAGCCTGCCTTCTCGAGGCGGCGATTGAAGCGCGGATCGGGCGCGGCGGACCAGATCGCCATCACACCGCCGGGATTGAGTGCCCCGCGTGCGGAACGCAAGCCGGCAAAGGAATAGAGACGCTGGTTTTCCGCACGAACAATGCCATCCGGGCCGTTGTCGACATCGAGCAGGATCGCGTCATAGCGCGCCGTGGTGCCATCTGCCGCATCGTCCATGATCGCCGCGACATCGCCCATTTCCAAAGTCATGCGCTTGTCTTCAAGGCAATTGCCGGTGAGTTCCGCCATCGGCCCGCGCGCCCAGTCGAGGATTTCAGGCACGATCTCTGCCACCACGGCCTCGCCCTTCTCGCCCAGCCGCGCCAGTGCCGCCCGCAGTGTAAAGCCCATGCCATAGCCTCCGATCAGCACCCGCGCATCGTCCCGTCCCAGCCGGTCAAGCGTCAATTCGGCCAGCTGCTCCTCGGAAAACTGCATACGGCTGCTCATCAGCTCGTTGCGGCCAAGCATGATGATGAAATCGCGCCCATGGCTGACGAGTTCGAGCACATCCCCGCCGGGAATTTGCGCAGTGGCGATATGTTCGCGGGGAAGCATGGGTAAAACTCCAAAAGAAAGGGGCCGCGAGATAACCCGCGGCCCCCTGCTTATCCAGTGCTGAAGGGAATTAGTCCTTCAGGAAGTCCGGCATGTGGTTCGAACCACCGCCGTTATCACCGCCCTTGTCGCCACCGTCTTCACGGTCACGACGCGGTCCGCGATCACGGCCGCCACCACGGCCACCGCGATCACCACCACCGCGCGGGCCACGACGATCACCGCCACGACCGCCGCCTTCACGCTTTTCGCGCGGGGGACGGGTGTCTTCCAGCTCTTCGCCGGTTTCCTGGTCAACGACGCGCATCGACAGGCGGACCTTGCCGCGGTTGTCGATCTCGAGGACCTTGACCTTCACTTCCTGGCCTTCGGAAACGACATCGGTCGGCTTTTCAACGCGCTCGTTCTTCATTTCGGAGACGTGGACGAGGCCGTCCTTGCCACCCATGAAGTTCACGAATGCGCCAAAATCGACGATGTTGACGACCTTGCCGGTGTAGATCTTGCCGACTTCGGCTTCTTCCACGATGCCTTCGATCCATGCCTTGGCGGCTTCGATCTGGCTGAGGTCGGAAGACGAGATCTTGATCACGCCTTCGTCATCGATATCCACCTTCGCGCCGGTTTCGGCAACGATCTCGCGGATGACCTTGCCGCCCGTGCCGATAACGTCACGGATCTTGGCCTTGTCGATCTGCATGGTTTCGATGCGCGGTGCGTGAGCGGAAAGCTCGGTGCGGGCAGTGCCCAGCGCCTTCTGCATTTCACCCAGGATGTGCGCACGGCCTGCCTTCGCCTGCTCCAGCGCCTTGGCCATGATTTCCTGCGTGATGCCGGCAACCTTGATGTCCATCTGCATGGTGGTGATGCCTGCTTCGGTACCGGCCACCTTGAAGTCCATGTCACCCAGGTGATCTTCGTCACCCAGGATGTCGGACAGCACGGCGAACTCGTCACCTTCGAGGATCAGGCCCATGGCGATGCCGGATACCGGGCGTTCGATCGGAACACCGGCGTCCATCATCGACAGACAGCCACCGCAGATCGTCGCCATCGAGGACGAGCCGTTGGACTCGGTGATGTCGGACAGGATGCGGATGGTATAGGGGAAGTCGTCATGACTGGGCAGCACCGGGTGCAGCGCGCGCCATGCCAGCTTGCCGTGGCCAATCTCGCGACGTCCCGGAGCGCCGAAGCGGCCCACTTCACCGACCGAATAGGGCGGGAAGTTATAGTGCAGCATGAAGTTCGAATAGGTCAGGCCTTCCAGCCCGTCGATCATCTGCTCGCTGTCCTTGGTGCCCAGCGTGGTGGTACAGATTGCCTGCGTTTCACCGCGGGTGAACAGCGCCGAACCATGGGTACGCGGCAGGAAGCCGACCAGGGAATCGATCTGGCGGACCTCGTCGAGCTTGCGCCCGTCGATACGCTGGCCGTCCTTGAGGATGGCACCGCGAACGATTTCTGCTTCCAGCTTCTTGACCAGCTTGCCGGCGGTCATCTGCGTCTGGCCGTCAGCCTCGGCATAATGCGCCTTGGCCTTGGCACGTGCTTCATTGAGCGCGTTTGCGCGGGCAGACTTGTCAGTCAGCTTGTAGGCAGCAGCGATATCGTCACCTACGATGCCGCGCAGTTCTTCCTTCATGGCCGACTTGTCGTCCGACTGGTCGATCTGCCAGGGTTCCTTGGCAGCCTGTTCGGCCAGTTCGACGATTGCCTTGACGACCTGCTGGTTCGCTTCATGCGCGAACATCACAGCGCCGAGCATGTCTTCCTCGGTCAGTTCCTTGGCTTCGGATTCGACCATCATCACGGCATCGTGCGTGCCGGCAACAACCAGG
>JAUIJI010000157.1 GCA_030431435.1 Alphaproteobacteria bacterium
CTCGTCTTCGGGCAGGCTCAGAGTATCCTGCGCCTGTGCGGGCAGCGCAAATGCAGCGGTAAACCCCGCCAGAGCCAGTGAGAGAATCTTCAATTTGATCATTGAGCCAGCCTGTTGTCGAAGTTCCATTCCAGATCGCGCCACACCGAATAATAGGTTTCGGGCAGATTGAACGGCGCTGCAAGCCTCACGGCACGGATTGCCTGTTCCTGATGCCGCCCAACCTGTGCGCGATTGTTATCATTTTGCCCGTTCGTGCGCAGCACGCGCGGAGTGCCCGAGAGGCTGCCGTCGCGATTGAGCTTGAAGCTCACCACCGTGACCAGTTGTTC
Organism: Alphaproteobacteria bacterium; assembly: GCA_030431435.1. GTDB lineage: Bacteria > Pseudomonadota > Alphaproteobacteria > Sphingomonadales > Sphingomonadaceae > Alteraurantiacibacter. Next base: position 333 of record JAUIJI010000157.1, read on the forward strand.
CACGCCTACACCTGATGGCGGGTTCCAGTGCGGCTTCAACTGGCGGTTGATCGAAGACACGATGGAAGACCGCACTTGCGGCGAGGCCACCTCGGCTGCCTGCCCCTGCGTACCAGTGGAATCGCTCACGCCTTGCATGAAGTCGCTGTCGATCCGCGAACCACTGGATGTTTGGGTGGGCCTTGGCTGCGGGCGCGGGGCCTGTGTCTGGGTGGCGCGCGGCGTCGGGGTCGGCGTCGGCGCAGATGTGCGCTGGGGCGTCGGCTGCTGCTGGCGCGGTTGCACCGGAGCAGGAGCAGGCCGCACCGAATCAGGCACAGTGTTCTCGATCGGCTCGACCACTTCCTGCGTGGAGGTATCGCCAAGCACCGGAGCCAGCGCAGCGGCCGGTTCGGCAGACGGGTCAGGCGCGGTGGATTGCAGGCTGACTTCGCTGGCGAGGCTCACCGTGATGCGCTCCTGCGGCGTGTATTCACTCTCGAAACCCGCCTGGACCAGCAAGGCTGCGGCCAGCGCGACATGCGCGACGCCTGCGACCAGCAGGCCGATCTTGTCTTCGCGTGAAAGGCTGGAAGTCTCGTCCATCGCAGGCGGAGCTATGGCGCTTCAGATGAACCGCTGGTGACCAGCGATATGGTGTTGAAGCCAGCGCGGTTCAGCTCGCCCATTACCGCCATTACACGGCCATAATCGAGCGCGGTATCAGCGCGCAGAACCACGTCGGGAGGCGTTCCGCCACCACTCGCCGCGACGGAATCGAGCGCGATCGCAAGCCCGCCATCTTCCACCTGCACATCGTTGAGGTAGATGAAGCCTGCCCGATCCACCGAAATGGTGATCTGGTCCGGGTCCTGATCGAGCGAATTGGCGCGGCTTTCCGGCAGTTCCACAGGCACTCCGCTGGCCAGCAAAGGCGCGGTGACCATGAAGATGATCAGCAGCACCAGCATCACGTCCACGAAGGGTGTGACGTTGATCTCCGCCATGGGCGCACGGCGGCGAGACCGCCCGCGACCGCGCGAGGAGGCATGAAGGCCCATGGCCATCAGGCGTTCTCCAGCTCGCGGCTGACTTGCGCGTGCACGCGATCAGCGAAGCGCTGCATGCGCGCTTCGAACCGGTCGACCTTGTTGGAAAAGCGGTTGTAGGCGATCACTGCCGGGATGGCTGCGAACAGGCCGATGGCAGTAGCAAACAACGCTTCGGAAATGCCGGGCGCCACGACAGCCAGCGAGCTGTTGGCCTGCATGCCGATCTGGAAGAAGCTGTTCATGATGCCCCAGACGGTGCCGAACAGGCCCACGAACGGGGCCACCGATCCGGTGGTGGCGAGGAAGTTCAGGCGTTCTGCCAGCTTGTCTGCTTCGACCGCGACCTGCCCTTCCATCGCCTGCGCGATGCGCGCTGAAGTGGAGAGGCGATCCTTCACCCCGTTCTTGGTCGAGCGGCGAAATTCGGACAAGCCAGCTGCGGCAACCCGCCCGCTGGGATTGTCCGACTTGCCGCGAGAAATCAGCGTTTCGGGGTCATCATGCTGCCAGAAATCCTGCTCGAACGCGGCACAACGGCGCCGCACCGATCCCATCTTCAGCGAAAAGGACACCACGATGGCCCAGACCCATACCGAAGCCGCGATCAGGCCGATGATCACCAGCTGCACGACGATATCGGCATCCATGAAAAGCTGCAGCGGATCGAGCCGCGTCGGGGCCGTGATACCGGTGCCGGCACCAGCGGCTGCAGTCAGGTCAAGCAGGTTCATTCGCTCTCTTTCACAACAAGTTCGGAAAATGCGGCGCGCCAGGCATCGGGCTGGCGACGCGGGCGGCCATTGGGGGCAATGAAACCGACACGCAAGGTCAAATCCACCAGCAAGTCATCCCCCCTGAAAACCTTCTGCGCCAAACGAACGCTGGCAGCCTTCAGTTCCACACATTCAGTTTGAACGGTAAGTGAATCATCGAGCCGTGCCGGCAACAAAAAGCGCATGCTGGCATCAGCCACGGCATAATTGCCCTCGCCCGCCTCATGCGCGGCGCGCTGGTCTATGCCCAGCATCCTCAGCAAGCTGGAACGCGCCCGCTCGCAATATTTCAGGTAGTTGGCATGGTAGACGAGGCCGGACAGGTCCGTGTCCTCGTAATAGATGCGCACGGGAAAGAAGTGCTTGCCGCCCTCCAGTATGCCATCATCGGTTTTCAGGTTTTTTCCCATCCCGATACAGCAATAGCGGGCGGCGGACTCGCACGGCAAGCGCGATTTGTTCAGACTACCGGAACAGCGACTCGCTTCAGCCGGAAATCATCCGCCCGAGCGGCTTCCCGCCGAACAGGTGGACATGCAAATGCGGCACTTCCTGCCCGCCATCGTGGCCGACATTCGCCATCATGCGATAGCCCGGCTCCACCAGCCCCAGTTCACGCGCGACATGGCCCACGGCGCGCACGAAACCGGCGATCTCCTCAGCCGAAGCCTTTGCAGTGAAATCGTCCCAGCTGACATAGGCGCCCTTGGGAATCACCAGCACATGCACCGGAGCCTGCGGGGCGATATCGTGGAAGGCGAGGACGTGTTCATCCTCGTAAACCGTCTTGTTCGGAATTTCCCCGCGCAGGATCTTGGCGAAGATATTGTCCGGATCGTAAGCGGCCTTGGGATCGATGGTCATGCCTCCCCCCTCGATGCTTTCTCGACGAGGCCTGACACGCCCTCGCGCTTTTCCAGTTCGGCCTTCACGTCGGCCAGCGTCAGGCCGCGGGCATGCAAGGCAACGAGCAGGTGGAAGATAATGTCGGCTGCCTCGCCCACCAGTTCCTCGTCATCGCCGGAAATGGCAGCGATGGCGGCTTCCACGCCTTCTTCACCCAGCTTGCGGGCGATCACGGGCATGCCGCGCGCATTCAGCTTTGCGACATAGCTTTCATCGGGAGAGGCAGTCGCCCGCTGGGCGATGACCTGTTCGAGGTGGTCGAGTATATCCATCGCCAAGCGACATGCGCAGGCAGCGCCTGCCAGTCAAGCGCCCAGTCTAGTGGAGCGATCAGTCCTCGGTGCTGCTGTCGTCGCGCTTGCGGGTGGAAAAACGCCGCCCGATCATCACCCCGGCAAGCCCCAGTGCGAACAGCGTAAGGCTGGAGCCTTCGGGGATCTGGGCGCTGCCGTCTGCCGCGCTTGCAGGTGCGGCGTAAAGCACAAGGGCTAAGGACAGGACAAGGAGGATGCGTGCGAGCATGGATTCGCCAGACGCCTGCCAGCCGATTCTCGCAATCGGGCAGAGATTAACGTCCCATTTTGGGTCCGTTCGCGCAAAAACCCTAACCTGGTTTTTACTTGCGATTCACGACCTTGCGGGCAGCCCGGCGGCGCGCAATGCGGCATGGGCATCGGCGATCGAATAGGTGCCGAAATGGAAGATGCTGGCGGCCAGAACGGCGCTCGCATGGCCCTTGGTCACCCCTTCCACAAGGTGGTCCAGATTGCCCACGCCGCCGCTGGCGATCACTGGCACGGACACCGCATCGGCAATGGTTCGGGTGAGCTTGAGGTCGTATCCCTTCTGCGTCCCGTCCCCGTCCATGCTGGTGACGAGCAGTTCGCCTGCACCCATATTGGCGAGCTTCACCGCATGTTCGATGGCATCGATGCCGGTCGCGCGCCTGCCGCCGTGGGTGAAGATTTCCCAATGGTCATGCACCCAGCGCGCATCGACGCTGGCGACAACGCAC
>JAUIJI010000046.1 GCA_030431435.1 Alphaproteobacteria bacterium
CCATCCACCCCGTCGGCGCGGTGCAACCCGAATATTCGCTGTGGACCCGCAACGTCGAACTCGGCGTGCTGCAGGCCTGCAAGGAACTCGATATCCCGCTCGTCGCCTTCAGCCCCACCGGGCGCGGCGCGTTCGGCGGCGTGCTGCGCGATCCTTCCACGCTGGAGGAGAAGGACCTGCGCACCAAGATGCCACGCTTCAATGCAGACAACTGGCCCAAGAACCTCGCGGTGATCGCCCGGTTCGAGGAGCTGGCAGCGGATGTTGGCGTGAAGCCAGCCCAGCTGGCGCTGCGCTGGGTGCTGGAACAGGGCGATATCTGCCACGTGATCCCCGGCACCACATCGATTGCGCATCTTGAAGAGAATTTCGAGGCCGCAAATCTCGATATCCCTGCCGATGCCATTGCGCGCGCGGGCGCAATCATCAATCATGCCACGGTGCACGGCCATCGCTATCACGATGCCATCAAGCCGACCATCGACACCGAAGAGTTCGAGGATGCTTGATTAAGGGCCGGCCTGTTCGCTGCTGGTAAAGCCAGGGCTTGCGGGAGGATACAGAGTCGACGGCTTGGAGAGGGCCATGGCAGAAACAGTTATCAGGGCCGAGATCGGCTACAGTGAACGCACCGAGCGCAGGCCGTATTTCTATGCCAATGCGCATGAGAAGGACTTCGTTCCGCTCAAGCCGGTCGAGGTGGAGATACGCGATGCGCGCGGGCTCGACATGGATCTCGACCGTGAAGGCTTCACGCTGGTCGAGCACAGGAGTGCGCTCGAAGACCTGACAGACCTTGATGCGGTGAAGCGTGTCCATGCGCCGGAGATCGTCGATCTGATCAAGCAGGTCAGCGGCTGCGACCATGTGCAGACCACGCCCTTCGGGATCCTGCGCTTTTCGGAGAAATCAGGCTCCAACTCGGCGCATGACAATTCGCATCCGGCGCGTTTCGTCCATGTCGACATGGACAAGGAGGCCGCCGCTGCCGCTCGTGCTCAAACCGCTCCCGAGGGCCGGGAAGTCGTTCGCAGCGCGCAGTACAATGTCTGGCGCGTGCTCTCCGCACCGCCGCAGGACGTGCCGCTGGGGGTGTGCGACTACACCAGTGTTGCGCCTGAAGACCTGCTGCCCTGCAAGGCGATCTTCGATCCGCTGGATGGCAGCCCGGAATGGGGCTTCGGCAATTACCTGCTGGAATATAACCCCGACCACCGCTGGTACTATTATTCCAACATGCATGTGGGCGAGGCGCTGGTGTTCAAGACATCGGAAAGCGATCCTGACCGCGCCCAGCTTATGCCGCACGGCGCCTTCGACAATCCACTGGCCGGGCCGGATTCGCCCGCGCGCATCAGCCTGGAAATGCGCGGCACGGCTTACTGGTTTGCGTGATGGAATGATGGGAGAAGACAACATGATGAAGACACTTTTGGCAGCAACATCACTTGCCGCAATGGCGCTTGCGGCAACCCCCACGCAGGCGCAGGACAATGCCGAAGCGGAAGACTTCGCGGCCATGATGGAGCGGGTCAACCAGTTGCCCGATACGCCGGGCGACGGCCCGCACCCCTCGCTGATCGAGGTGGTCGATGACCTGCCGGATCACGTCGTCTATCGCCCGGCTGATCTTTCCGCAGTCGGCCCCAACGGCCTTGGCGTATTCGTGTGGGGCAATGGTGGCTGCGCCGACGATGGCACCAGCAGCCGGTTTCATCTCTCGCAGATCGCCTCCTATGGCTACCTGGTGATTGCGCCGGGCCGCTGGCGCAGCGGACCGAACCGGCTGGAAGATCCCGCGCCCCCGCGGGCGATGGATGCCGATGGCCAGTTTCCGCCCTCGCCCACCAGTGCTGCACAGCTCACCGAGGCGCTCGACTGGGCGCTGGCGCAGAATGCCGATCCCGACAGCCCCTATTTCGGGCTGGTTGACGAAAATGCCCTCGCCGCCGGCGGCTTCTCATGCGGCGGTGTGCAGGCGCTAACAATTGCTGGCGATCCGCGCCTCGATACGGTGGTCGTGCAGAACTCGGGCCTGTTACCTCCCGATGCGCCCCGCCTTGGCGGGATGGAGCTGGGCAAGGAAGGGCTGCTCGCCCTGCACACGCCGGTGATCTACCTCGATGGCGGGCCGACCGATATCGCCTATGAGAACGGCCTCGATGATTACAACCGGATCGAGCATGTCCCTGCATTCTGGATCAATACGCCCACGGGCCACGGCGGCACCTATCACGAGCCGATGGGCGGGCGGAACGCGATGATCGTGGTTGACTGGCTGGAATGGCAGTTGCGCGGCGACACCACTGCCGGGCGCACCTTTACGGGCGAGAACTGCCGCCTCTGCACCGATCCCGAAGCGACGATCGAGATGAAGAACCTGCGCTAGGCCGCGCAAAGAAGGCCGGATGTATCGCGTCGGCACCGATGGTGTTCGACCGGGAAGTCGGGAGGACTAGTCCGCCCACCGGTACCGACGCGAATGGGAAGCTTGCGGCTACTGCCCCGTTAATCCGCAGCTTCCACTTCCGGATCGGCTCCTGCCGGAGCGGCTTCACCCGCACGTGCGACATTGTAGGTGGAAACGATTTTCCAGCTTGCACCCGGTGCGCGCTCCCACACCGTCTGGCTGATCATCGGCATGGTCACCGCTTCGCCCGTTTCCGGATCGCTGGTCGTGAAGTCGACGTTGGAAGTGACAACGGCGAGGTCATCGCCGGTCGAGGCCCAGCCGTCCACGGGTTCACTGACCAGCGCGAAATTCGGGTCTTCCAGCAGGTCGCCATAGGCGTTGGCGATTTCCGCGCCGCCCATCAGCGTGGTGCCATCGGGGCGGATCATGACCGCCTCGTCAGCATAGAGACGCGCAACACCCACGAGGTCACCCGACTCGATGGACTGCAATTGCGCAGTTTCATTGTGGCGGATCGCCGCGATCGTTTCTTCAGGATCGCCGCCGCCGCAGGCCGTCAGCATGAGTGCCGGTGCCAGCGCGGCCAGAGTGAGCTTCTTCATGGTATCTCCCCAATCACGTGTTGCGGCCGTTTTCGGCCCGAGGTGTGATCGGGGATTAGGTGAAGGCGATTCGCCTCGCCTTGATTTGAGGCAAATTTAGGTCCTGACCCTAAGCAAGCGGCCCGGCCACGCTTGTTCGCTGCGTAGCCGGGCCGCAATTTGTCACGGAAATTCGCGTCAGAGCGTGGAGCTGTAGAGCGCCAGCAGGTTCGACCATGCGCGGTCTGCTTCAGCCTGGTCGTAAGCCGGGCTGTCGAGCACGGTCCAGCCGTGATCGCCAGCATAGACCTCTACCGTCACTTCGGCCGCAGCCGCTTCGCCAGCAGCGGCAAGCGCATCCTTGTCGGTGGGTGCCTGGGCATCGTCATTCTGGGCGATGGCGATCAGGGCCTTGGCGTCTTCCGCCATGTCATCCAGCAGGTTGACCGGCGCTGTGTCTTCCTCACCCACAAGGCCGCCGCCGTGGAAGCTGGCCGCAGCCTTCACCCGGTCCGGCACGGCAGCCGCAGCGCGGATGGTCCAGCTGCCTGTCATGCAATAGCCCTGGTTGCCGATGCCGCGAGAGCTGTCGACCGCATCCTGGCTGTCGAGCCATGCCACCACGGCCTGCGCAGTTTCGGCGATGGCTTCGGGCGTGTTCGCGGCCATCCAGGGGCCCACGCTCTCAAAGCCGTCGCCTTCGCGCCAGGCATCGAAATCCTCGAACTGCTGGCCAGCGACGGAGCGGTAATATGGATTGGCGACGAGCACGGCATAGCCTTCTTCTGCCAGCCGACGACCCATCTCGATCTTGGCGGGACGAAGGCCGGCAATATCCGGCCACAGGATCACCGCAGGCGATGCCACGCCTGCGGGGTGGATGAACACGCCATCGAAAGTGCCGCCGGGCGCATCGAATGTGACGGTGTTCTCCACCAGCGAGCCTTCCACAGCCTCGGCCTCTTCCGCGCCGCTTTCGCCGCTGGTGCAGGCAGCCAGCGCACCGGCACCGGCCACTGCGCCCATACGCGCAAACTGCCTGCGGTTCACGCGCGGCATGGCTCTCACGAGTTCCTGATCACACATCCATCTTCTCCCAGTTGATCCGATATTCGATGCGGGAGGATAACAGAGCGATGTGGGAGGTAAAGGATCAGGTGAGATCGTCGAGGTTGGTGATCAACCCTTCTTCGGCCGCCCTCATCGCCTCGCGGCGCAAATGTTCGATCTTGAGGCGACCGGCAGGGGCTTCTTCCTGCGGAAGTGCGGCCATCAGCTTCTCGTGGATTTCCTCGAAATCGGGGCCATGTTCGGGGTGCGTGAGGATCAGGCCGTCCTGCAGGCTCATCCCGCGCAGGATCTTGGCGCCGACTTCGTAAGGGTCCATCCCTTCCTCGAACGCGGTGCCGAACTGCTTGAGCTGCTCGTCCGAGGTTTCAGGGAAACCGCTCTCGCCATAACCTTCGGGGCGCTTCATCGCGCTGGTCCAGGCGTTGGTGCGTGTGAGCGCCGGGCAGCACAGCGAACAGCCGATGCCGTGCGGGGCCAGGTTGTAGCGCAGGCTCTCGGTCAATCCGCGCACGGCGAACTTGCTGGCGGTGTAGATGCCTGCCTGCGGACCGGGCAGGAAAGCCGCCATCGAAGCGACGTTGACAACATGGCGGCGCCCTTCGCTCGCCTTGATCTTGGGCAGGAAGGACACCAGCCCGTTGACCACGCCGCCGAAGTTCACCCCCATGATCCAGTCGAAATCGTCGTAGCTCGCTTCGTCGGTCGGCCCGAAAACGGACACGCCGGCATTGTTCACCAGCACATGCACTTCGCCGAAGTGCTCGACCACCTTGTCCGCAGCCGCAGCAAAGCCCTCGCGGTCGGTCACGTCGAGCTTGATGAAAAGCGGCTCTTCATAACCCTTGTCGGCAAACCATTTCGCGGTCGCGGCCTTGTCATCCTCGTTGCGCCAGGACAGCGCGAGGCGCATCCCGGCATCGGCAAATGCCTGTGCCACGCCAAGGCCGATGCCGGTCACGGCGCCTGTCACAAAGGCCACGCGGCCTTCCCACTGGTCGCGAAAATCGCTGGGGCTGAAATCCATTGTCCCGAAAATCCTCTCACCCAAAAGACTGGAAATGACTCTAACAGTCGTTACAAAACCTCATAACAAAATAAGGGAGAGAGTCGATATGAGTGATGTGGAAGCACGGCTGGCAGAGCTGGAGCACAAGGTCGGTGTCCTCGAGGATATCCAGGCCATCCGCCGCCTGCACTGGGCCTATGGCTATTACATCGATTTCAACCGTCCTGACGAAGTTGCGGACCTGTTTGCCGAGGATGGCTCTGTCGTCTTCCTGTCCGGCGAATATGTCGGCCATGCAGGCGTGAAGCGCCTGTATGGAGACTGGATCGCCGGGCGTTTCACCGGTGGCCGCCCCGGTCCGGTGAACGGCCTGCTGCTCGACCATTTCCAGATGCAGGACATCATCACCGTTGCGCCCGATCGCAAGACCGCCAAGGGCCGCTTCCACGGCATATTGCTGGGCGGGTGGCATGATGACTTCCAGGACACCAAGGAAGAGATGATGCCGCAGCAGTTCCTCGAAGCGGGTATCTACGAGAACGACTACGTTCTCGAGAACGGCGTCTGGAAGATCAAGCGCCTCGATTACATGATGCAGTGGCAGGGCGATTATGAAAACGGCTGGGCGCACACCACCGCGCATCTCCAGCCTGCCACAAAGACCTTCCCTGAAGACCCGCTGGGTCCGGACTTCCTGCTGCCCGAAAGCGAGCATCGCCAGACCTGGCCATATCGCCAGGACGTGCCGATGCACTTTGCGCACCCCAAGTTCGGGGCCGTGCTCGCCGGGCAGGAAAAATAGGGATGGCGGATCGGTCGCAGCTCGGCTTCGACCCGGTCGACACTTCGAACCGCGCCGCGCTTTCCAACCGGGAAGTGGCGGAGCGGTTCATCCATCTTTTCTACGAGGAGGACAATCCGGAGGATGCCTTCACCTGCTGGGTGCACCCGGATTATATCCAGCACAATCCCAATGCGCCAACCGGCCGTGACAACACGCTGGCGATGATGCGCGCCTCCATGGCGAAGTTCCCGGACCTGACGCACGATGTGAAACGCATCGTCTGGGGGGATGGTGATTGTTCGATGGTGGCGGTGCATTTCCACTTTAAGCGCACCAAGCAGGAACGCGGCCACGCGATTATCGACCTGCTGCGCTTCGAAGACGGCTACCTTGTCGAGCATTGGGATGTGATGCAGGAAGTGCCCGAACCGGGGACCACGAAGAACGACAACGGCATGTTCTAGGATTAGAAACCCTCTCCCCTGGGGAGAGGGAGGAGCGCCCTGAGCGAAGCGAAGGGCGCGGAGGGTGAGGGGGCGTTGGCAAAAAAATTCCCTCACCCAACCCTCTCCCAAGGGGAGAGGGCTTTTTGGAGGAGGGAAGACAATGCCCAAACTGGAAGACGGCAGCGAGAAGGGCCTGAAGGGCCATTTCAGGGAAGACTTCAGCTATCGCGAACGCGTCGGCCTTGCCCCGCGGGCCGGCCATGTCGATCGCAGCGCGCCTTACAAGCGGATCGCCACCGAAGAGGCCTGGACCTTCCCTGACCTTGTAAAGGCGCAGGTCGAGTATCTCGAAAGCGGCGAGATGCCGCATGACGATTCGCTCAAGATGGCCGGCATGTTCGCCAATATGCCCAGCTTGCAGGAGATGCTGCAGGACCTTGGCGAATTGCGCATCAGCCATATGGACGAGCTGGGGATCGACCGGCAGCTACTTCTCCTAACCGCGCCCGGCGTACAGGTGGTGCGCCCTGGCGAAGGCACGCCGCTGTCGATCCAGGCGAACGACATCGCCGCCGAAGCTTGCGCGAAATATCCGGATCGCTTCTCTGCATGCGCGGCCTTTGATCCGCGCGATGTGGCAGGGTCCGTCAAGGAGCTGGAGCGCGCAGCGAAGCTGGGCCTCAACGGCGCGGTGCTCAACTCACATTTCCAGGGCCGCTATCTCGACGAGCTGGAATTCTGGCCGATCCTCGAGGCGCTGGAGGCCAATGATCTCGCGCTCTACATCCACCCGACCGCGCCCTTCAACGCGCCGCATTACGAGAAGCGCGGCTTCTTCGGTGCGCTGGGCGGTTTCCCGCACGATGTATGGCTGCACACCATGGGCCTGATCATGTCCGGTGCGTTCGACCGCTTCCCCAAGCTGCGCCTCGTGATCGGCCACATGGGTGAATGCATGCCGCTGCATCTCTACCGGTTCGACTGGATGCAGGGGAATGCCGATGGCCGTCCGCGCCCACAGATGTTCCCTGTGGACCAGACACCCAAGCTCAAGCACCCGGCAAGCTATTACTTCAAGCACAACATCTGGATCACCACCAGCGGCGTAGGCTGGGAACCGGCGATCAAATTCTGCCAGGAAGTGCTAGGCCCCGAACGGGTGATCTATGCGATGGATTATCCCTACCAGCAAAGCTCGGACGAACTGGCCGCCTATGACCGGATGGACATGCCGCCCGAACACAAGAAGATGCTGATGGAAGACAACGCCCGCCACGTCTTTCGGATTACCGGATAGGCGGCACCCGGCTTATCAGGCGGCGGCGCGGGCCAACTGGTCGATCACGTGCGGATGGATCTGGCCGAAGAAGCGGATCGTGGCCTTGCGGCCATCGCGCGCAGCGATGCGGCCGTTGACCTCGATCCTTTCGGCAATCGTCAGGTGGATGAAATCGCCATTGCCTGCCCATGCCGCCGCTTCGGCGCAGCAACCATCCGGGCTGATTTCGGAAATGGCGATCGGAAAAGAATTGCAGCAGCAATCGCATTGTGCGCCAAGGTTCAACTTGCCTACAGCGGGTTTGCTCCGTGCCATAACATGCCTTCCTATTTCCGGTCCCTGAGGACGGTCGACAGGAGGGAAAGTTAAGCCGGATATGGTTAATTTGGCGTGTTCGGTGCGTTCATCGGGCAGCAAATGAAAAGGGCGGCCCCGCCAGGGACCGCCCTCTCCTCTCCGACTGAAAAGGGATCAGGCTGCGGCAGAGGCTGCCGAATCCTTGCCCCAGACTTCTTCAGCCACTTCCACGCACAGGCGGATCTTGTCGGCCTGCTGGGCGGTGGTGATATCGTTGCCATGCACGGTGCTGGCGAAGCCGCACTGCGGGCTGAGCGCCAGCTGGTCGAGATCAGCATACTTGGTCGCTGCCTCGATCCGGCGCTTGATATCGTCCTTGCTTTCCATGTCGCCAAGCTTGGTGGACACGAGGCCAAGCACCACGGTCTTGCCCTTGGGCAGGAAGCGCAGCGGCGAGAAATCGCCCGAACGGGCATCGTCATATTCCAGGAAGAACGCGTCGATATCGCATTCGTTGAACATGATTTCCGCCACCGGGTCATAGCCACCTTCGGCTGCCCAGCTGGACCGGAAGTTGCCGCGGCAAAGGTGCATCGCCTTGACCATGTCTGCCGGGGCCGAAGCAAAGCTGTCCGAAATCAGCTTGGCATACTGCTTGGTGGTGGCATCGGGATCGAGGCCGCGCTTGGCGGCATCGGCACGGTGGGTATCGTCGCACAGATAAGCCAGGTTGGTATCGTCGAACTGGAGGTAGCGGCAACCTGCTTCCGCAAGGCTGTCGACCTCGGCGCGATACGCATTGGCGACATCGGCGAAGAACTCGTCCATGTCCGGATAGACATCGGCCGGGATACCATCGCGACCGGCGCGGAAATGCAGCATGGTCGGGCTGGGGATGGCGACCTTGGCGGTGCAGCCCTTGCCAACCTTGCTGGCAAGGAACTTGTAGTCATCCAGCTGGATCGGCTGCTGGTGCTTGATCTTGTCAGTCACCACCATCACCGGCGGTGCGAATTGGACATCCTTCCCGGCATCGTTCTTGAAGGCCTTCTTGAGGCCTCCGCGTTCCTCCACACCGGCCAGCTTGAGCAGGAAATCGGTATGGAAAAAGTAACGGCGGAATTCACCATCGGTAATGGCCTTGAGGCCCAGCTTCTGCTGCCATTCGGCAAGCTCTGCAATGGCCTTGTCTTCCACTTCGCGAAGGTCGGCATAGGAAATATTGTCCGCCTGGCGATGCTGGCGTGCCTCGATCACCGATTGGGGACGAAGGAATGAGCCGACATGATCGGCCCGCGAGGGCAGTTTGGTAGGCATGTGTAATGGTCCTGTGGTTGGCATTAGTTTCGACTAAGCCAGGGTCATGGCGCGGGCTCGCGCTCGTCTGACGATACAGAGCCAGGGTCGTGGCGCGGGCTCGCGCTCATCTGACAATGGAGAACCAGGGTCTTCGCGCGGACTCGCGCTCACCTGATTTGAATGTTATCATACGCCATCCCGGGGGCACCTTGCAATGGGTCTTCCATAAGCTGCCTGTCACCGCTCCCGTCGCGCAGCCTGTTGAAAGCTCGCGACAATCTGCAAACTTGCCGGATGGGCCTGTGCAGATTAGTCAGTACTGCATACAAAGGCGCTGCGAGACTGGCCGGTTTCCGGCAAGGCAAAGCGGGGCAGCGCGGGGGAGAGAATGGGCGAGATCACGCTCTATCACTGGGAGCCGAACGCCAATTCCGGCAAGCCGATGCTGGCGCTGGAAGAAAAGGGCGTGGCGTATGCGAGCCACTACATCAACATGCTGCAATTCGACCAGCACCAGCCCGAATACCTCGCGGTCAATCCGCAGGGCACCATCCCCGCGATGACCCATGGCGATCTGGTGCTGACCGAGAGCACGGCGATCATGGAATATGTCGACGAGGCATTCGATGGCCCCGCGCTGATGCCCGCTGACCCGCAAGACCGCTGGCGCGTGCGCTGGTGGATGAAGTTCATGGACCAGTGGCTCGGCCCCAGCTTCTCGATGATCGGCTGGTGCACCTTCATCGGCCCTTCTCTCGCCAGCAAGACCGAGGAAGAGCGCGAGGCCATGCTGGCGCGCATCCCCCTGCCCGAACGCCGCGTGGCATGGCGCAAGGCGATGTTCGCTGAATTCAGCGAGGCGGAACTGGCAGAAAGCCGCCGCCGCATATCCAAGGGCGTGGAACTGCTGGAGGAGGAACTGGGCAAGCGGCCATTCGTCGCCAGCAACGCCTATTCGCTGGCGGACATCAACATCTTCAATTCCACCTACATGCTGCCCGTCGGCAATGCCGATATCTGCAGCCCGGAGCTGACACCCAATATCTGGCGCTGGCTGCGCGAAGTCTACCAGCGCCCAGCAGTGCAGCGCACATGGGCCAAGGGCACCGGCCGCTTCACCGATCGCTTTACAGCCGTGATGAGGGACTTTGCCTGATGAGCGAGGCGATACTCTACCACGGCGAACCCAACGGCCCATCGCTCTCCGTGCTGGCCGCGCTGGAGGAAAGCGGGCTGGATATCGAGTGCCGGGCGATCGATCTTGCCGCTGGCGAACGGCATGGCCTGCCCGGTGTGACCGACAGCATGGCCATGGATTATGCTGTAGAAGGCGAAGGCCCCGTGCTCGTCATCGATGGAGAAGCGATGAGCGAGGCGGTGTTCATCGCGCAATATTTCGACGAGGCAGCTGGCGGTTGCGGCTTGCAGCCCGCTGATCCCTATGCCCGCTGGCAGATGCTGATGTGGTGCAGGCAGGCGACCGAGCGCCTTTCGCCCGCCGCTGCCTATCTTGGCCTTCACGCCAGCACCGCTGGTGATGCGCCACTGGATACCATGGCTTCCGAGGACCTTCGGGAACGCTGGACAGACTGGCAGCAGCGGCGCTTTGACGAAGCCAAGCTGGCAGACAGCCGCGCCAAGGTGGCGCAGTTCGCGCAGCGGATCGAGGACCAGTTGGATGACGGGCGCGAATGGCTGATGGGCAGCTTTTCGATCGCTGACCTGGAAACATTCGCCTGGATACGGTCCATGCGCCACCTTGAGGCAGAGGCATTTTCAGGCAAAGGAGCGCTGGACGCCTGGATGGGACGCGTTGAGTCGCGGCCCAGCGTGCAGGCTGCGCTCGCCCGTTCGACAACGGGCGAACCAGAGCGGGCCTTCGCGCCCGGACCGGAAATCAACCGCTGGGGCTGAGGGGCCCTATGCAGCAAGGTTCTTGGGAGAGGACGAGGAATGCGTAAGAACTTACTGGGCGTGCTGGCAGGCGCGCTGGCCCTGACTGCCTGTGGCAGCGACATGCCCGAAGGCGGCATCGATGCGGACCGGCTGGTCAACGCCGCAGCCGATACCGCGAACTGGATCACATATGGTCGCGACTATGCCGAGCAGCGCTACAGCCCGCTCGACCAGGTGAACCTCGAAACCGTGGGTGACCTTGGCCTCACCTGGTATGCCGATCTCGACACCGCGCGTGGCCAGGAAGCCACGCCGCTGGTGATGGATGGCAAGCTCTATGTCACCACCGCATGGTCCAAGGTAAAGGCCTATGACGCCGCCACCGGCGAACCCTTGTGGGAATATGACCCGGAAGTGCCCGGGGAAACCGCGGTCAAGGCATGCTGCGACGTGGTCAACCGCGGCCTCGCTGCATGGGGCGACCGGCTCTATCTCGGCACGCTCGATGGAAGGCTGATCGCGCTCAATCGCGACACGGGCGAGGAAGTGTGGTCCGAAGTCACGGTGGACCAGTCCAAGGCCTATACCATCACCGGCGCGCCGCGCGTGATCGATGGCAAGGTGCTGATCGGCAATGGCGGCGCGGAATATGGCGTGCGCGGTTATATCAGCGCCTATGATGCCGATGATGGCGATATGCTGTGGCGCTTCTACACCGTCCCAGGCTCGCCTGATGAGGCAGAGGACGAATCCGAAGCCATGGCCGCCGCGCGCGAGACGTGGAACGGCGAGTTCTGGGAGCTGGGCGGTGGCGGCACCGTGTGGGATGCCATGGCCTATGACCCGGACCTCGACCTGCTTTACATCGGCGTGGGCAATGGCAGCCCGTGGAACCAGGCCTATCGCAGCCCCGGCGGCGGCGACAACCTGTACCTGTCCAGCATCGTGGCGCTGCGCCCCGAGACGGGCGAATATGTCTGGCATTACCAGTCAACGCCGGGCGAGACATGGGACTTCACGGCCACCCAGCACATCATGCTGGCCGATATCGAGATCGACGGTCGCGAACGGCAGGTTCTGATGCAGGCCCCCAAGAACGGGTTCTTCTACGTGATCGACCGCGCGACGGGCGAACTGATCAGCGCTAACAACTATGTGCCGGTCAACTGGGCCACCGGCATCGACATGGAAACCGGCCGCCCGATCGAAGTGCCCGAAGCGCGCTTTGACAAGACCGGCGTGCCGTTCGTTTCCACGCCCGGCGCGGGCGGCGGCCACAACTGGCATCCGATGGCCTTCCACCCCGGCGAAGGGCTGGTCTACATCCCGGCAATCGAGGCCGCGTTCCCCTACTTCCCCGAAGCGGACTGGAAGCCCGACCCGGCGCGTGGCTTCAATGTCGGTATCGACCAGTCGGCAGGCGCCATGCCGCCGGACAATGCCGTTCGCGAAGGCGCACGCGCGGCCACAAACGGCGCGTTGATCGCGTGGGATCCGGTGACCAATTCCGAACGCTGGCGGGTGCAATATCCCGGCCCGTGGAACGGCGGCGTGCTCGCCACCGGCGGGGGCCTCGTGTTCCAGGGCACGGCAGCCGGCAACTTCACCGCCTATAACGCGGCCGATGGATCGGAAGTCTGGAGCTTCCCGGCGCAGACCGGCGTGGTAGCCCCTGCCATGACCTATACCGTCAATGGCGAGCAATATGTTGCAGTCCTCGCAGGCTGGGGCGGCATCTGGGCGCTGGCCCCCGGCGGCGTGCTGAGCGAATCCGCCGGCGCCGTTCCCAACATCTCGCGCCTGCTGGTATTCAAGCTGGGCGCAACCGGCGAACTGCCCCCCGCACCCGAACTCAGCCGTCGTCCGCTCGACCCGCCGCCCTTCCGTGGCAACCCCCAGGATCTTGCGCAGGCGACCTATGACTATGGGCGCTATTGCGGCGGTTGCCATGGCGACGCCGCCATCGGTTCCACCGTCCTGCCCGACCTTCGCCGCAGCGCGGTGCTCGACAATGCCGACACCTGGCAGCAGATCGTCCATGACGGGGCGCTGTCCTTCAACGGCATGGTCGGCTTCAGCCAGTCGATGGATGCCGAACGTATCGAGGGCATCCGCCAGTACGTGATCTTCCGCGCCAACCAGGACAAGGAACTGGGCGGCATCGGCGCACAGGAAGGCTAAGGCCAGCGCAACCCGCCCTCGCAATCGGGCCAAACGATCCTAACGATCGTTAGCTTGATTGCGAGGGCGTAGGCAGCCATATGCTGTTCTGGTAAATACCAACGCGTGAACACCCGCGGATTCGTTCCGTACAACCTTTCGAAGATTGGGAGAGGAAGCCCGTCATGAATGAAGTCACTACTATCGATCGCACACAGCGCGAATATTCGGATGCCGTGAAGAAGGCACTGGCCCGCAAGCCGCAGCTTTATATCAACGGTGAATGGGTCGATTCCTCCGGTGGAGAGACGATCGACGTTGAAGACCCGAGCACGGGCAAGGTGATCTCTTCCTTCGTCGAAGCGACCGACAAGGATATCGACCGTGCCGTGGCCGCCGCCCGCACCGCATTCGACGATGGCCGCTGGCGCAACATGCCGCCGGTCGCCCGCGAGAAGATGATGCACAAGATCGCCGACCTGATCCTCGAACATGCCGACGAACTGGCCGAGCTTGAAGCGATCGACGTGGGCAAGCCCAAGGGTATGGCTGCCGTGATCGACGTGCCCGGCGCTGCCGCCCACTTCAGCTACATGGCCGGCTGGCTCGGCAAGATCGGTGGCGAAACGCAGGCGCCCTATTCCATGCCCGGCGGCATGATGTTCGCCTACACGCAGAAGGAGCCGGTCGGCGTTTGCGCGCAGATCGTGCCATGGAACTTCCCGCTGCTGATGGCCTGCCTCAAGATCGCTCCGGCGCTGGCAGCAGGCTGCACCACTATCCTCAAGCCTGCCGAGCAGACCAGCCTTACCGCGCTGCGCCTGGCAGACCTGATCCACGAAGCCGGCGTGCCTGCGGGCGTGGTCAACATCGTCACCGGCTATGGCCACACCGGCGGTGACCGCATGGTCAAGCACCCTGACGTGGACAAGGTCGCCTTCACCGGTTCGACCGAGATCGGCAAGCTGATCAACCGCAACGCCACCGACACGCTGAAGCATGTCACCCTGGAACTTGGCGGCAAGAGCCCGGTGGTGGTGATGCCCGATGTCGATGTTGCCGAAACCGCACCCGGCGTCAGCCAGGCGATCTTCTTCAACTCGGGCCAGGTCTGCGTTGCCGGTTCGCGCCTCTATGCGCACAAGAGTGTTTTCGACAAGGTCGTGGAAGGCATGGCCGAAACCAAGGACTTCTGGGCTCCGCGCGCTTCGCTCGATCCCGATGGCCACATGGGTCCGCTGGTCTCCAAGGAGCAGCACGAACGCGTGATGGGCTATATCGACGCCGGCAAGCGCGATGGTGCTTCGGTGCTGATGGGCGGTGATACGCCGGGTGGTGACGGTTACTACGTAAACCCCACCATCCTCACCGATGTGAACCCGCAGATGAGCGTTGTTCGCGAGGAAATCTTCGGACCGGTCGTCGTCGCCCAGCGTTTCGAGGATCTCGACGAAGTGGTGAAGGACGCGAACGACACGCAGTATGGCCTCGCCGCCGGCGTGTGGACAAAGAACGCCTCCGCCGCGCACCAGATCGCCAGCAAGCTCAAGGCCGGCACGGTGTGGGTGAACTGCCACGCCATGATCGACCCGGCGCTGCCCTTCGGCGGCTACAAGGAAAGCGGCATCGGCCACGAACAGGGCCGCCTGGGCCTCGAGGCTTACCTCGAAACCAAGACGGTGATGATGAAGCTTTGATGCTTCACCGCCTCTGACAAGAAAAAGGCCCGCTCCGGCATTGTCGGGGCGGGCTTTTTCGTGTTGAGAGGAGCCGAGAGCGAAGAGAAGAGCAGGACCCCACATGCCCATAGACCTCAACAAGATCCGCGCCATCGACGTGCACGTACACGCAGAAGTCAGCTGCCACGATCCGGAAGACCCGGTGATGGGCAAGTTCTTCGATGCGGCTAGCGCCTATTTCAAGGCGCCGCGCGAACGGCCGAAAATGCCCGAGATTTGCGAGCTTTACCGCGAATCGAACATCGCCTTCTGCATGTTCACCGTGGACTGCGAAAGCGGCATGGGTGCCAAGCGCGTGTCGAACTACGAAGTTGCCGAGATCGCGGCGAAGAACGATGACGTGTGCATCCCCTTTGCCAGCATCGATCCGCGCAAGGGCAAGTATGGCGCGCGCGAGGCCATCGACCTTATCGAGAACCACGGCGTCAAGGGTTTCAAGTTCCACGGCATCGCGCAGGATTGCCACCCGGCAGACCCGGTCGGCTTCCCGATCTACGAGGTGATCAACGAATACAAGCTGCCCGCCATCTTCCACACCGGCCATTCCGGTATGGGCACCGGCATGCGCGGCGGCGGCGGCATGCGCCTGAAATATGGCGAGCCGATGCTGGTGGACGATCTGGCGGTGGAATTCCCTGACATGAAGATCATCCTTGCCCACCCCAGCTGGCCGTGGGTGGACCAGAGCCTGTCGATGGCGCTGCACAAGGAAAACGTCTTCATCGACCTTTCCGGTTGGAGCCCCAAGTACTTCCCCAAGCAGGTGATCCAGTACGCCAACACCCAGCTGAAGAAGAAGATGCTGTTCGGCACCGACTTCCCGCTGATCCATCCTGACAAGTGGATGGCCGCAGCTGCCGAAGTCGGCTTCCGTGACGAGGTGATGCCCGGCATCATGAAGGACAATGCCGCAAGGGTTCTGGGTCTGGCGTGATCCCGGTGACCATGGTCGCCAAAGGCTGAAATTGGGGAGAGGACATGAATTTCAACGGCAAGCATATCTGCGTCACCGGCGCATCCTCGGGCATCGGCCTGGTAGCGGCGAAGATGCTGGTGGAACGCGGCGCCCGCGTCAGCCTGATCGCGCGGCGCAAGGAATTGCTCGACGAGGTTTGCGCCGAACTGGGCGAGAACGCCGCGGGCTTTGCAGCCGATGTTGGCGACAAGGCTGCGCTCGAAGCAGCGCTGGATGCCGCGGCGGATCATTTCGGCCCCATTGAGGCACTGTTTGCCAATGCCGGGCTGACCGGTGATTTCACGCCCTTTACCGCCTTCGATCCGGAAGTCTTCGCACAGACCGTGAAGGTCAATCTCACATCCGTGTTCTGGGCGGCGCAGAAGGTGATCCCGGCGATGCAGGATGCGGGCAAGGGCTCGATCCTTGTCACCGGATCGATGGCATCCAAGCGCGGCATGGCGATGAACCCGGCCTATGTCGCTTCCAAGCACGGCGTGCTGGGCCTGACCCGCGCGATTGCCGTGGAGATGGCCCCGCACGGCATCCGCGCCAACTGCATCATCCCGGGCTTCATCGTGACAGAGGCCTTGGACCGTATTCCCGATGAGCAGAAGGGCAAGATAGAAGCACGCGTGCCCCAGCGGCGCATGGGTTCCTGCGAGGAGTTGGGCGAAGTTGCCTGCTTCCTGCTGTCCGATGCGGCGAGCCACGTCACCGGCCAGGACTGGGCGGTGGACGGCGGGGTGTTGGAGAGCATCGAACTCTGAGCGAAGGAGGCCGCCTGATGGCGCTGAAATATTACCACGCCGAACCGCTCGCCAATTCGCTCAAGTCGCTGATCCCGCTGGTCGAAAAGGGCCTCGAATTCGAGAGTATCTATGTCGATCTGCACCAGTTCGAACAACATTCGGACTGGTTCACCGCGATCAACCCCGAAGGGCAGGTGCCGGTGCTCGACCATGATGGCACGATCATCACCCACACCACGGTGATCAACGAGTATCTCGAGGATGCCTTCCCCGATGCCAACCCGGCGGACGGCCCGTTGCGCCCGCGCGATGCCACGGGCGCTGCGCGAATGCGATACTGGAACAAGTTCGTTGACGAGCAGGTGATGAACTATGTCTCGATGCACGGCTGGAACCGCCTGATCCGGGTGATCACCAAGAGCATCGAGGACGACAAGTTCGAAGAGCTGATGAGCCATGTCCCGCTGCCCGACCAGCGCAAGAAGTGGAAGACCGCGCGCTCCGGCTTCGAGCAGAAGGACCTCGACCATGCGATGGAAAAGATCGAATATGCGTTGGCCAAGGTGGAAGGCCAGCTGGGCGAAACCGCATGGCTGGCAGGCGATGCCTATACGCTGGCTGACATCAATTTCTACGCCCACTGCGGCGTGATGGCGAACCGCATGTTCCCTGACCTCGACGTGGACAACCGTTTCCCCAACCTCGTACGCTGGCGCGAAGCGATATCTGATCGCCCCGCCGTGCAGAAAGCGCTCGCTGCCGAAGACCGCACACAACCGGGCCTCAGAACATGGAGCGGTGACGGGCGCGACGCCTGACCAGACAAGACCAAGGAGAGATAGCAATGCGCGCATGGATGCTGCCCGCCGGTTCCGACGGGTTCGACAAGCTCTACATGGAAGACCTGCCCGAACCGGAGCTAGGGCCGGGAGAGGTGCTGATCGCCCCCAAGGCGTGGTCGATCAACTACCGCGATTTCGCTGTGGCGAGCGGTCATTATTTCGGCGGTGCGCTGCAGCAGCCGGCGATCCCCCTGTCAGACGGTGCGGGTGAAGTGATCGCTGTGGGTGAAGGCGTCTCCTCTGTCGTGGTGGGCGACAGGGTGCAGGGCTCCTTCTTCCTCGACTGGATCGACGGCCCGCACATGATGGGCCGCGCGCTGGGTGACGGGCACGGCCCCGGCATGCTGGCGGAGAAGGTCGTGCTTCCCGAACAGGCCGTGGTGAAAGTGGCTTCCAGCCTCGACCTGTCGCAGGCCGCATGCATGCCCTGCGCGGGCGTGACCGCGTGGAACGCGCTCACCAAGGGCCGTCCGGTGAAGGCGGGGGACAAGGTGCTGGTGCTCGGCACCGGCGGCGTCTCGATGATCGCGCTGCTGCTGGCAAAAGCCATGGGCGCGGAAGTGATCGCCACCTCCTCCAGCGACGAGAAGCTGGAGCGGGTGAAGAACATGGGTGCCGACCATGTCATCAACTACAAGGATACGCCCGAATGGGGCGCCGCCATCAAGGAGAAGTTCGGCGGCGCGGACAAGGTGGTCGAAGTGGGCGGCGTGGGCACGCTGCAGCAGAGCATGCAGGCGCTCGCCAATGAAGGCGAGATCGCGCTGATCGGCGTCCTCAGCCAGGGTGAACCGCCCAGCCCGCACGCTCTGATGATGACCGGCGGATCGATCCGCGGCATCTTTGTCGGCTCCGTGCAGATGGCGCGCGATCTCAACGCCTTTGTTGACGAGCACAAGATCGAGCCGCCCATCGGCGGACGTTTCGCCTTCGACAACGCGCCCGGCGCCTATGGCCATGCCTGGGGACCGGACAGCTTTGCCAAGACGGTGATCGAACTCTAGCGACTTGCCCCCTCATCCAAGCTTCACTAGTTCGCTTCGCTCCCAAGTTGCGCTATCCTTCTCCCAATGGGAGAAGGATACGAAGGCTTGGCGGTGGAACCGCCTAGCCGAAGTTGGATGAGGGATCGGTCCCTCGAGGAGAGGTAAGAATGTGGCAAGTGCGCGTTGCCCCCTGCGGCGATTTCGACAATCATCCGTTTAAATCCAACCACTTCGAGTGTGAACCACTGGCCGCAGCCATGGGCGCGAAGATCAAGGGCGTGCGCTTGCCGGAACTCAGCGACGAAGGCGTGGAGTCGCTCAAGCAGGCGCTTTGGAAGCACAAGATGGTCTACCTCGAGGACCAGCACCTCTCCCACGCCGAGCATGAGGAGTTTTCCAGCCGTCTCGGCCCCTTCGCCGTCGATGCCTATACGCAAGGGGTGGAAGGACACCGCGATGTCCACCCGATCATCAAGGAAGCCGATGAAGTCACGCCCAGCCTGTTCGGCGGTGGCTGGCATACCGACAGCCCCTTCCTCGAAGAACCGCCCAGCATCACCACGCTGCGCCAGCTCGAAGGTCCGCCCTATGGCGGCGATACCACCTGGACCAATACTGCGCTGGCCTTCGCGCATCTGAGCAAGACCTATCAGGACATGCTCCGCCCGCTTCGCGTGCATATGAGCGCCAAGAACAACTTTGCCACACAGGCATTCCTGCGCGGTGAAGCGATCGATTTCGGCACTCCGGAGAAGCGCGAACAGGGCCTGAAAGGCACCTATCACCCCTTCGTGCGCACCCATCCGCACACGGGCGAGCCTTCGCTCTATATCTGCGACACCTATGCCACCGGCATCGAAGGCATGACCACGCACGAAGCCAAGCCGATCATCGATTACCTTGTCTGGCATTGCACCCAGCACGCCTTTACGTGCCGCCTGAAGTGGAAGCCGGGCATGGTCTGCATGTGGGACAATGCGGCCACCATGCACCTCGGACCCAATGATTATGACGGCTTCCGGCGCGAGATGTATCGCACCACTATTGCGGGCGGCATACCGGTTTGAAGGTCAATCGCCGCAACCGGCAATCTGCCGCGCCAGCTCCGCGTCGATTACATAGCCAATCTTGCCATCTCGTTCGACACGTTGCCGCAGTGGAAAACTGTTTTCCTCGCGCAGGAAGGCAGTGAAGTCTGCCCGTACGGCGCAGGAATCAAGATAATCGGAATGGCGAAACCATGTGCCCGATGCCACTTCGGAGGTGTCGACCATGGCCAGCCCATCACGTTCCGGCGCAAGGTGGCACAGTTCTCCTTTGGGCAAGTTGCGAGCATCGGGATCGACATCAAACCGGCAATTGCTGCTGCCCAGGCGGGCATAGCCGTGCGCATCGCGCGAAAGCGCCAGAGGCACATCGCGGCGGGAGGTATAGACAAGCACCTGTCGGCCATCCGCCTGCATCGCGTCAAGCAAGCCCCCATCCCGAAGCGCCATGCTGCGATCCACATCGGGGGATGCCAGGACCACCCGTTCCACCTTGTGCGAAAGGTCCGGGCGCGCGCTGTCGATCCGTCGGACCGCGGCAATCGCTGCCCGGCTGCCCATGCTATGCGCGACAAGTGTAATCCGCGAATCCATCTGCGCCAGCTGCATCATGGTGCGATCAATCTGTTCCTGCGACCAGTTGATGCTGCCTTCATCGAAGATGTAATCCGTCGCACTTGCACGTGACGGCCAGCGGATAACAACCACGGGCACACCGCTGAACCAGCCGCGAGAGGTCAGCCAGCCGGCATCCAGCACCTCCTCGAACGCATTGTTGTAGCCGTGGATGTAAACGAGCAGCCTCCCGTCATTGTTACCTGCAGAAAGGCGCTGGCGCAGCATGGCCAGCCAGGCATCCTCGGTAAAGGCCCGGGTGCTGCCGCCCTTGCCGAGCTCGGATATCTGGTCCGACAATCCATGTGTTACGGCCGTATGCCGGAAGCCAGCGAAGCGGAGATTGCCTTCACGGCAATCGGGCAGGTCAGTGGATACGAAGAACAGGGCTTGGGGCGCTGGTTCGCCAGCCTGCGCGGCCGGTGGCATACAATCAGCGAGGTAAGGCGCGGAGTCTGGCAGGTCGATCCCGATACAGCCGGTCAGTCCCGCACAGGCCAACAGGCTTGCAATTACCTTCCCCTGTTCCAAAGCCCTGTCGCCCCGTAAATTGCCTCAACGCACCTCGCTTACCCGCTCGAGGTGGCGCTCGTCCATGCCAGGCGCACCGAACCTTTGCTCAACAGCGATTGGCCGGTGTTTCCGACTGGCGACACGCATGGCCGGGCTGGTGGAAAGAGCCGGCATCTCACTCGCCGAAGAAGTTCAGTTCCAGCAGCACGTTGTTGGGGTCTGCCGTGAAGATCTGGCGCAAGCCGATCGCCTCGACGAAATTCTCCTGGTAGTCCGCGCCGCGGGCATCGAGCCGGGCAAGCGTTTCCTCGTAACCTGACAGTCGCAGCGCCACGTGGTGCAGCGCGCCGGTGAGGTCTCCCGGAGTGATCTCGCGGTCATAGGCCCGCACGCAATCGAGCGAGTTGATATGGATGATCGCGCGGCCTTCTGCATCGAACATCCATTGCGCTGTGGCAGGCGTCAGCGGCGGCGGGCCATCGCGGCGTTCAAGGCCGAGCAGTTCTTCATAGAACCGCGCCGTGCCATCGAGATCGTCAGTGATGATATTGACGTGATCGAGCGCTTCGACCTTCATGCATTCTCTCCGTTTTTGGCACCGGCCTGCCTCACCCGCCCTTCCCCTGACGGCGCGTGACTGCAAGGCGCGTCAGATGGTGCACAGGCACTGGTGCGCAAGTCAAAATCTTGCCTTGCACCCATAGCCCAATATTGTATGTGCCACATACAAATTTCGCATATATGATTCTTTCACGAATGAGAGGAAGTGAAATGGCAGACAATCTCAATCAGGTTCTGGCGAAGGCAAATGGCGACATTGTCGGCCAGCTTCGCAACAACAAGATCGGTGCCTATGTGTATCCGGTCGTTGCTCCGGAATTCTCCAACTGGCGTGACGAGCAGTGGGCATGGCAGCACGGCGCTGTCCTGTTCGACCAGTCGCACCACATGTTCGACCTCTACATCAACGGCCCGGACGCCGGCAAGCTGCTGTCCGACACGATGGTCAACTCCTCCAAGGGTTGGGAAGTCAACAAGGCCAAGCAGTACGTTCCGACGACGCCTGCTGGTAACGTGATCGGTGACGGCATCATCTTCCGTCTCGCCGAAGAAGAATATGTCTATGTGGGCCGCGCACCTGCTGCGAACTGGCTGATGTATCAGGCCGAAAAGGGCGGTTACAACGTTGACATCATCAACGACCCGCGTTCGCCTTCGCGTCCGATGGGCAAGCCCGTCAAGCGTATCTCCTGGCGCTTCCAGATCCAGGGCCCGCGCGCCTGGGACGTGATCGAGAAGCTGAACGGCGCTCCGCTCGACAAGCTGAAGTTCTTCAACATGTCGACCATGAAGATCGGCGACAAGACGATCCGCACCCTGCGTCACGGCATGGCCGGCTCGCCGGGCCTCGAAATCTGGGGTCCTTATGAAGAGCAGGAGTATGTTCGCGACCACATCCTGAAGGCTGGCGAAGAATTCGGCCTGATCCCGGTCGGTTCGCGCGCCTATCCGTCGAACACGCTGGAATCCGGCTGGATCCCCAG
>JAUIJI010000047.1 GCA_030431435.1 Alphaproteobacteria bacterium
CGACGCACGACGTACACCTGCTGCGCAAGGTGCCGGATTCGCTGATCATGCGGCTCGACAAGGGCCGCCTGTCGGACCCGACAGGCGCGCTGCGCTATCCGCCCAAGCGCGAGGGGCCGGCGCAATGAGCGATACGTCCCTGCTCCTGAAATCGCGCAGGCTGGGCGGCGAAACCTCGCGCATCCTGCCGCAAGGCCGCCTGTCCGGCCCGATGCCCTGGGTGATCGCGATCATGACCGCGCTGACGGTGATCGCGATGGCTGCGGGCCTGGCCCTGTCCAACCTTGCCGGCAACGCCCAGGCAGAGATCGAGGGCGGCATCACCGTGCAGGTGGTGGAAGCTGACAATGTGGAGCGTAACAGGCAGGCCGAAACCGCGCTCGCCATCCTCAACAACCGGCAGGACGTGGCCGAAGTGCGCCGCGTACCCGATGACGAGCTGGCGCTGCTGCTGGAGCCGTGGCTCGGCGATGTTCGCCTGGGCGACGAAGCCATTCCCGCCCCGGCGCTGATCGATGCACGGCTGCGCGGAGCGGTGACGACAGAAAAGGTGACCGACATCCGCAACGCGCTCGCCAGTTCCGCTCCCTCGGCAAGGGTTGATGCGCAGGCGAGCTGGCTTGCTCCGGTGCTCGAAGCCGTCTCGTCGCTGCAATATCTCGCCATCGGCCTCGTGCTGCTGCTGGCGCTGACCAGCATTGCCGCGGTGTGGCTCTCGGCGCGCAGCGCGCTCGGCAGCAATCGCGAGACGATAGAGGTGGTGCATCATCTGGGCGGGACGGACAGCCAGATCGCCGGAATCTTCCAGCGCGCCATCATCTGGGATGCGATTGCCGGGGGGATTGCCGGCTTGCTGCTGGGGCTGGCGGCGATCATGCTGCTGGGCAGGCAGTTTGCGGCGCTTGGCTCGGGCCTTGTGGCAGGCGGCGGGCTTGGCCTTGTCGACTGGATCATCATCGGCGCGGTGCCGGTAATCGGCGTGGTGCTGGCCTTGCTGACAGCGCGCTTCACCGTGCTCACTGCGCTGAGGCGCATCTTATGATCCGCCGCGCCTTGTCCGCCTTTGCCGTGCTCTGGGCACTGGGCTTCGTGTGGTTCGCCATGGTCATGCCGCAGCCGGCCGGAGACGAGCGTACCGATGCGATCGTTGTGCCGACCGGATCAAGCGGCAGGATCGAACGCGGCGTGGAACTGATGCGCGCAGGCGCTGCGGACATGATGCTGGTGACAGGCGTCGATTCCGACGTGCGCCCCGGCGAATTCGCTGAACAGTTCGGGGTGGAAGCAGATCTGATGGATTGCTGCATCACCCTCGGCTTTTCCGCACTCGACACGCGCGGCAATGCCCGTGAAACCGCCGAGTGGATCGATGAGAACGGCTATGCCAGCCTGCGCCTCGTCACGTCAGACTGGCATATGCGGCGCACCGCCGTGGAGCTTGCCGACCAGCTGCCCGGCGAGATCGAGGTGCTGCGCGATGCTGTGCATACCGAGCCAAGTTTTGCCACCCTGTTCCTCGAATATCACAAGCTGATCGCCGCATGGCTGCTGCATCTGGGATAGGCCGCAATGCATGTGATCCGCAGCCTCGCCTTCTACATCGTCTTTTATGGCGGATCGGTGCTCCACGTGCTCGCCGCATTCGCATCGGTATGGCTGTTCCCCTCGCGCTTGCGGAGTATCTGCGACAGCTGGGGCGCGCTCCATTTCTGGTGCGTCACGCGGATCCTTGCCATGCGGGTGGAGATTACCGGCCACCAGCCGAGCGGGCCAGCCTTCTTCGCGATCAAGCATGAAGCTGCCTTCGAAGCGATAGACCTGCCATACCGCTATGACTTTCCGGCAGCATTCGCGAAAAAGGAGCTGTTCGACATTCCGGGCTGGGGCCGCGCGGGGCGCATGTATGGCCTGATCCCGGTCTATCGCGATCAGGGCGCAAAGGCGCTGCGCATGATGCTGAAGCAGGCGCGCCCGCGCGTCGAGGAAGGCCGCCCGATCATCATCTTTCCCGAAGGCACGCGGGTGCAGCATGGCGAGCAGCCGAAGCTGCAAGCGGGCTTTGCCGCGCTGTACAAACTTCTCGGCCTGCCGGTGATCCCGGTCGCGGTGGACAGCGGCAGGAGCTATGCCAAACTGTGGAAGCGGCCCGCAGTGATCCGCATGCATTTTGGCGAGCCGATCCCGCCAGGACTTCCGCGTGAGGAAGTGGAAGCGCGCACCCATGCGGCGATCAATATGTTCAACGGGCCGGACGCGCCCTAGGGCATCAACGCCAGCACGCGGTGCACCCATTCGTGCGCTTCTTCATCATCGCCGATATCGGAAACGAACTCCTGCCCGCGCGCGACGCTTTGCAGGATACCGTTACCGCGCCAGCGATCCGGCTTGTCGTGATAGGAAAGCCCCGCACGCTCGAGCCACGGCGGAACGCGCCACAGGCTGGGTGGTCCTTCCTCCACGCTCAGCCGCAATTCGGGATGGGCGGACCGGGCGGTGACCCCGCGCCCCACCCAGATCGCATCGTTGCTGCCATGTGGTGAGAGGGCATGCGGATGGCCGAGATCAGCAAGCTCGGCCATGGCCGGATCGACGCTGCGCACCACCTCTTCCACCCACAACCAGCCGAAGATGCGGTGATGCGGGCGCTCCTTGCCATCGCGGAAAAGCCCAAAGAACAGGAACAGGTCGCCCGGCCCCACTCCCTGATTTTCCAGATGCGTTTGTGCCGCACCGCACTGGCCGAACAGGCATGTGCCATTGTCTTGAAACAGCGGATCGTGATGCGCCTTGTCGCGTCCCGAAAGCCGCCCTCGGCTAGCCTCGCGCACATGCTTCGACAGCCCCAGCGAGGCATAGCTCACCCCCGGCATCCCGCGCCCTGCCGGGATCGGCAGGCTCAGCGGCACGCCACCGACGATGGGCGAAGGCCCGCCGCCCGAACTGGAGTCGAAGCCCTTGCGAGAAAAGACGCATTTCATCGTGCGCGAGGGCCTAGCGCACTGGGCATCCGCACACTAGGCTGCACCGCAAACGGGAGAGAACACCAACCATGAAGCCGATCACACTGGGGCGCATGCGCGTCCACAAGATCCACGAAATGGATTCGCCCACGCCGATGCTGGCCAATCTGCCCGGTGTCGAGGCCAAGGACCTCGCGCGGCTGAAACAGTGGTACACCGCGCCTGATGACGAGATCACCGACGATCCCGAAACATCGATGATGACCTTCGGCGTGCACAGCTGGGTGATCGAGGTGGACGGCCAGACCATCCTGGTGGACAGCTGCTGCGGCAATCACAAGAACCGCTCGATCCCCGAAGTCCACCAGATGGACACGCGCTATCTCGAAAACCTGCGCGCGGCCGGTTTCGCCCCAGAGGATATCGACCTCGTGATGTGCACGCATCTCCACTTCGACCATGTCGGCTGGAACACGCGGCTGGAAAACGGCAAGTGGGTGCCCACCTTCCCCAATGCGAAGTACCTCTTCGGCCGGAAGGATTATGACTATTTCGTCGCCAACCCCGAAGGAGAGGAAGTACACCAGGAAGCCTTCCTCGATTCCATCCTGCCGGTGATGGATGCGGGGCAAGGGATCCTGGTGGAAGAAAACCACGTTGCCCATCGCGAGATCGGCAACGGCATCTGGATCGAACCTGCCTTCGGCCACTCCCCCGGCAATGTGACGGTGCATGGCAAATGCGGCGCGGAAGAGGCGATCTTCTGGGGAGATGTGATCCACCACCCGTTGCAGATGATCCGCTTCGATCTGCCCTTTGCCTTCGATTCCGACGGGCCGCAAGCCAGCCGCACCCGCCAGCGCGTGATGAAAAAGGCGGCAGAGGAAGACCTGTTGTGCTTCCCGGCCCATTTCCGCCTCACCTCTGCCGGCAAGGTGCGCACAGATGGCGATGCCTATCGCTACGAATGGTGGAAAGACGACTGATTTTTCCGTCTCTTAAGCGCCAAAAGGCGACCACACGCCCTGCAGGAAGGACGGCTCCGGTCGACTAAGCTTGAATGCGCGTGGGTGCATAGGCACATAGACCTGATGAATTCAGTCCGTGCAGACCGCCAAGCCCTCCGATCCGCTTATCGCATGGAGGAGGGGGCCTGCGTGGAGGAGCGGCTGGAACAGGCCGCCGAAGTATCGCGCCTGCACCCGCAGGCGAAGGACCTTGCAGGCCGGTTGATCGAAGGCGCGCGCAAGCAATCGACCGACGGGCTGGACGACTTCCTCAATTCCTATGGCCTCGCCACGGAAGAAGGCATCGCGCTGATGTGCCTTGCCGAAGCTTTGCTGCGCGTGCCTGACAGTGACACTGCCGATGCGCTGATCCATGACAAGCTGGCCGGCATCGACTGGGCCGAACATCTGGGTGAAACGCGCTCCACCTTCGTCAACGCTGCCACCTTCTCGCTGATGCTGACAGGCGAAGTGCTGCGTGGCGGGGACCGGGTGGAAAGCGGGCTGGCGAATACCCTGCGCCGCAGCGTCGGCAGGCTGGGTGAACCGGTGATCCGCAAGGCCACCTTGCAGGCCATGCGCATCCTTGGCGGGCAGTTCGTATTCGGCCGCACGATCGAGGAAGCGCTGAAGCGCGCCAAGCCCGAGCGGGCGCGCGGCCTCACCCACTCCTATGACATGCTGGGCGAAGCAGCGATGACATTCGCTGATGCGGAACGCTACCGCGAAGCCTATGCCGGGGCGATTGCGCGGCTGGCACAGGAGGCGGGCGACGTGCGCGAAGGACCGGGCATTTCGGTCAAGCTCTCCGCGCTCTACCCGCGCTACGAATATCTGCACGCCGATGCTGCCCGCGCGGCCATTGTCCCGATCCTGACCGAGCTGGCCACGGCTGCGCGTGATGCCGACATCCACTTCACCGTGGATGCGGAGGAAGCCGAGCGGCTTGAACTCTCGCTCGACATCATCGAGGACGTGCTGGCCGATGACGCGCTCTTTGCACGCGGCTGGCAGGGCTTCGGCCTTGCGATACAGGCCTATCAGAAGCGCGGTGTGCCGCTGTGCCGCTGGGTGGCGGACGTTGCCCGCAAGCATGATCGCAAGCTTTTCGTGCGGCTGGTCAAGGGCGCATACTGGGACAGCGAGATCAAGGCGACGCAGGTTGGCGGTTACGAGGACTATCCCGTCTTCACCCGCAAGCGCGCCACTGATGTGTCCTTCCTCGCCTGCGCGAAGGAATTGCTGGAGGCGGGAGACTGCATCTACCCTGCCTTTGCCACGCACAACGCCTATACGATTGCGGCGATCAAGGCGCTGGCCGGTGACGTCGCAGCCTCAAGTAGCGAAGCGGTAGGCCAAGGAGAAAATCCGGCCTCAAGTAGCGAAGCGGTAGGCCGAAAATTTGAATTCCAGCGGCTCCACGGCATGGGCGAGGAGGTCTATGCCGCGCTGGAGGAGATAGAGGGCGATGATGCCACGCCGGTGCGCATCTATGCCCCGGTTGGCGGGCACAAGGAACTGCTGGCCTATCTGGTGCGCCGCCTGCTGGAGAACGGGGCCAATTCCAGCTTCGTCAATCGCATGGCTGACGCCAATGTCTCAATCGACGAGCTGACGGGCGACCCGGTGGCGGAACTTGCCGCCATGCATTCCTTCCGCAATCCGCAGATCCCGCTGCCCGCGCATATCTATCCCAACCGCATGAACAGCCGCGGCGTGGACCTCGCCCATCCACCGGTGATGGAAGAGATGCAGCAACAGCTGGCCGCACTGGCCGGCGAACCGCATTTCGCCACCCCCACCTTGCGCGCCGGGCTGGAGGGCGAGGGAACGCCGGTGCTTTCCCCCCAGTCAGGCGAACCGGTGGGCAGCTGGATCGGTGCCACGCAGGCCGATATCGACCTGTCACTGGCTCGCGCCGTTGCCGCACAACCGACATGGGATGCGATGGGCGGTGAAGCGCGCGCCGAACTGCTGGCCGCCGCCGCCGACCTGTTCGAGGAAAACACCGCACGCTTCATCGACCTGTGCCGCCGCGAGGCGGGCAAGACCATCGTCGACGCCGTGCTGGAATTGCGCGAAGCAGTGGATTTCCTGCGCTATTACGCGTGCGAGGCGCGGATGCTGTTCGCCGCGCCACAGCCGCTGCCGGGGCCAACGGGGGAGGACAACCTCCTGCGGCTGCACGGACGCGGCGTTTTCGCCACGATCAGCCCATGGAACTTCCCGCTGGCGATCTTCATGGGGCCTGCCGCCGCCGCGCTCGCCGCTGGCAATGCGGTGCTCGCCAAGCCAGCGGAACAGACCCCGCTGATCGCAGCCTTTGCCATCGACCTGTGCCATCAGGCGGGCATCCCGCGCGACATCCTGCAGCTGGTGCCGGGCGATGGCTCGGTGGGCGCGGCGCTGACGTCAGACCCGCGCATTGCGGGTGTCGCCTTCACCGGTTCGACGGGTACCGCCCACGCGATCAACCGCAGCCTTGCCGCGCGCGAGGGCGCCATCGGCACGCTGATAGCCGAAACCGGCGGGCAGAACGCGCTGATCGTGGACAGCTCCGCCCTGCCCGAACAGGTGACGCGCGACGTCATGGCTTCCGCTTTCCAGAGCGCGGGCCAGCGCTGTTCCGCGCTGCGCGTGCTCTACCTGCAGGAAAGCGTGGCCGACACCATGCTGGAGATGATCAAGGGCGGGTTCGAGGCGCTGGTGATCGGCGATCCTGCGGACCCGGCAACCGATGTCGGCCCGGTGATCGATGCCGATGCGAAGGACAAGCTCGAGGCGCATGTGAAGGAGATGGAGGAGGCAGGCTTCCCCGTCTGGCGGCGCGAACTGCCCGAGGGGTGCGAAAAAGGCCACTTCGTCGCCCCGACGATCATCGAGATAGGCTCCATCCTTGACCTCGACGAGGAGCATTTCGGCCCGATCCTCCACGTGGTGCGATACCCCGGCGGCACGCTGAAAAAGGTGATCGATGATATCAACACCACCGGATACGGCCTGACGCTGGGCCTGCACAGCCGCATTGCCGAGCGCCGCCGCTATGTGGAATCGCATGCGCGGGTCGGCAATTTCTACGTCAACCGCAACCAGATCGGCGCAGTCGTCGGCAGCCAGCCCTTCGGCGGCGAGGGCCTGTCAGGCACCGGCCCCAAGGCCGGTGGCCCGCACTATGTCGCGCGCTTCGCGACAGAGCGCGTCACCACCATCGACACCACTGCTGCAGGCGGCAATGCGAGTTTGCTGGCGGGGGGTTAGTATCCCCGACCGGACGGCGGCCCGAAAGCTGTCAGGACAGACAGCACGAGACCACGGCTCATGCGACGCGCGGCCCTATGATGACCGTGTCTGCCTTGGCGCTCTCCAGCACGGAATTGGCCTGACTGCCAATCGTAGCATGGCGAAAACCGGTTTCCCCCTGCGAGCCGACCGCGACGAGATCGATGTCATGGCTTTCGACGAACCGGTTCACTTCCGCGCACAAGCTGCCCCTTGCTACATGCACGGAGGTGCGGGCAGAGAGTGAGGCGGGCAAGTCGGCAAGCAGTTCTGCCAGTCGGTCCTTCGCCGCCTTCTCGATTTCTTCGGCGACATAGGGAGCGTGGTTCCATGCCTGAAAAGGCACCGAATAGGCGTGAAGCAGGCAAATCTCGGCCTTCGGGAAAACACTGGCTATCCAGTCCAGGGCTTTGCGCGAGGGATCGGAAAAATCGGTCGCCACGAGAATCTTGCGATAGGCGCTCCTCGGCCTGGTCTTGACCACGATAACCGGCTTGCTGGTTCCGCGGATGACCCGATCCACTGCCGTGCCAAGGAAATAGTCGCCGATCGAGTTGTATCGCGCCACGCCAAGCACGATCATCGCCGCGTCGGTTTCGTCTGCGTGTTCGGCGATCGCTGCGGGGACCGAACCTTCCGGATAAACGCAGCTGAACTCGACATCGGTTTCGGGAACGACGGCGCGCATGGCCCGATCAAGGCCAGCCTTATCGATGGCGGTGCCCGGGGCATATTCTATCGCATGGATCAGCTCGACCCGGCATCCGAGTTCTTCAGCCAGCATGATCGCCCGATCCACCGCCCTGTCCGCTCGTGCCGAAAAATCGGTTGCCGCAACTATTGGTCCATTCATGTCTGCACCTCTTATCACAACCCCCTCTCGAGTATTGTTGGTCGTTCAAGGCACTGCGTCAAGTCGCATCGGGCTGCTCACAAGGCAGGACGTCGTCGGATAGAGACACAATCGTACAAGGGGATATTTTGTGCCCGCTACTTGCCCTTCCCGCGCCACTCGGGAATCCCTTCCGCATGGCAATTCTTTCCGACAAATGGATTCGCGAACAGGCGCAGACGAAGGGCATGATCGAGCCTTTCGTGGAAGCCCAGCGGCGCGACGGGTGCATCTCCTATGGGCTCAGCTCATTCGGCTATGACGCGCGCGTGGCGCCCGAGTTCAAGATATTCACCAATGTGAATTCCGCCGTGGTGGACCCCAAGGATTTCGACGGGGACAGCCTGGTGGACCGGGAAACCGATGTCTGCATCATCCCGCCCAATTCCTTCGCGCTGGCCCGCACGGTGGAATATTTCCGCATCCCGGAAGACGTGCTGGTGATCTGCCTTGGCAAGAGCACCTATGCCCGCTGCGGCATCATCGTGAACGTCACTCCGCTGGAGCCGGGCTGGGAAGGCCATGTGACGCTGGAATTTTCCAACACCACGCCGCTGCCCGCAAAGATCTATGCCAATGAGGGCGCGTGCCAGTTCCTGTTCCTGCAAGGCAACGAACGGCCTGAAGTCACCTATGCTGATCGGGCGGGCAAATATATGGGCCAGCGCGGGGTGACCCTGCCGAGACTATAGGAGCCGCGGCGGCAACAGCCGGGCGCGCCGATACCGGAGGGAGAGAATCGATGACCACGACCAAGGAACTGTCCGAACGGATAGACCGGCTGGAAGCGCAAGCTCGCAAGGCGGCGGACTGGGTCGATATCGCCAACCTCCAGGCCGCCTATGGCTATTATGTCGACAAGGGAATGTGGGACAAGGCGGCGGACCTGTTCGCCACGGACGGCACGCTGGAGATCGCCGGGCGCGGTGTCTATGTGGGCCAGGACCGGGTGCGCGAATATCTGCACGAGCTGCCGGAATATGAAGACGGGGCGATCTTCAACCACATGCAGTTGCAGCCGGTGATCCATATCGATCCCGACGGCAAGCACGCCAATGCCCGCTGGCGCACGCTCATCATGATCGGCTGGGTAGGCAAGGAGGGCCGCTGGGGCGAAGCGACTTACGAAAATTCCTACGTCCGCGAAGGCGGCAAGTGGCGCATCGCATCACTGCACGGCATTATCAATTTCTACTGCGAATATGACGAAGGCTGGCACAAGGGCGGCGTTCCTCTGTTGCGATCCACCAAGGGGCTGGAGCCAGACTTGCCGCCCAGCTTCGAATATGAAGCCCACCCCAAGGCGGTGATTGCACCGTTCCATTACGACGAGGTTTGAGGGGATAGGTTTGAGTTCCCGGTTTCGTCGCCCCGTGCTCGACACGGGGCAAGGCTTCTTCTCGCTTGGTCGAAACTGAAGAAAAGCCCTGGCCCGGATCAAGTCCGGGCCGACGAGAGATGGACAAGTTACTTCAACTCAAATCCGGCTCCTGATCGTCAGGCTGAAGTTGCGACCTGCCAGCGGCACGAAGTCCTTGGTAAAGCTGGCGTGGCGGCGGCCTTCGACATCGAAGATATTGTTCGCCTGCAGCAGCACCACGATCCGCTCGTCCGCAAAAGGGTGGAAGTTTGCTGACAGGTTGACGTGCTTGAATCCGTCCGTCGGTGCTTCGAGCGCGGAGACGCGGTTCTGCTCGTCATACCATTCGAATTCGCCGCGAAGGTCGACAAAGTCGCTCTGCCATTCGAGCGCGGCGTTGATGTTGAGCGGCGGGATGCGCGGTACGGGTGAGCCATCATCCAGCGTGGCGCGGATGTAGCTGCCGCTGACATCGGCGATCAGCCCGCCGGCATCGCCGTTCCACAGCGGCACGCTGGCTTCGGCTTCCACGCCGAACCAGTCCGCGCCCTGCTGCTGAAAGGCGAACAGCGGCAGCTCGTCTTCTTCGAGTCCGGTTTCGGCAAGATAGATGAAATCGTCGAACCAGTTCTTGTAGACGGCGACGCGCATGTCCGCCCCGCCGATGGAGGCGTTGGCATAGGCTTCGAGGCCCCATGCGCTTTCCACCTTGAGGTCAGGATCGCCCAGCTCATACTGGCTGGTGGCGATATGCGGCCCGTCAGCAAACAGCTCCTCGGAAGCAGGGGCGCGCTCTGTGCGTGACAGGTTCATGCCAGCGCGAATGCCCGTGCCAGTGGTGTAAGACAGGCCGAGTGCGCCGGAGAAAGTGTCGAAGTCCCGCTCAAGGCCGAGCGTGGGCGCTTCCTGCGCAGTATTCTCCCAGCGCGCTCCAGCTTCGACTTCGACAGGCCCGCTGCGCAGTTCCTGCAGGGTGAACAGCGCCAGCTGCTGCGTGGTGTTGGGCGGCACGAAGGCTTCTGCACCGATGGCTTCGAAATCGCGGTAGAAGAACTGGCCGCCAATGGAACCGCGCAAGCTTGCGCCGCCCAGGTCCTGTTCGCTCTGGATCAGTTCTACGCGGCCTTCGACGCCTTCGACCGCGAAAGTTGTGCCCACCTCGTCGCCTTCCAGCTCGACATGGGTGTAGTCCGAATAGCCCCAGCGGGTGGTGATGTTCTCGAGGAAACCGCCGCCGATGTAGATGTCCCCGCGGAAATCGGCGCGGAACTGTTCGAGGTCGATGGAGACCGATTCCTCGCCGTGTTCGTGGCCTTCCTCGCCCTCGTGATCCTCGTCGTGGTCCTCGTCTTCGTGCTCTTCTTCGTCGTGGTGGTGGCCCGCGCCGGGTGCGAGGGGAACGCCGTAGAGCGTGTCGTAATAGCCAACCGAGACACCGAAACTGGACCGGCCGGAGAACAGTGTAAGGCCCGTGCCAAGCGAGTAGGTCTCGCTCGAGCTGTCAGGCAGCACGCCGCGCACATTGGCGGCTTCGAGCAGTTCCTCGCCTTCCTCGTCATGGCCTTCCTCGAATTCCTCGGCGGCATCGGCGAGCAGGTCCGCACGAAGGTCATCCGACAGGGCAAAGCCGGCGATCTCGAGATCATCGCTGCGGCGGTAGGAGCCATCGGCGTGCCACACCAGATTTGGCCCGATAGCGACATCGACCGCGCCGCCCGCCTTGAACAGGTCGCTGGCCGTATCCATCCCGACAACGCCTTCCGCATGAAAGCCGCCTTCAGGCCGGTCGCGCGGGATGCGCTTGTCGCGCACATTCACCGCGCCGCCGATGGCCGACGAGCCATAGAGCAGCACTGCGGGGCCGCGCAGGACCTCGATGGCGTCCGCCGTCAGCGGATCGATCGATACGGCATGGTCCGCACTGGTGTTGGAGGCATCGATCGAACCGATGCCATCGACCAGCACGCGCACCCGCTCGCCATCGAAACCGCGCAGGATCGGGCGCGAGGCACCGGGCGCGAAACCGCTGGCGGAAACGCCGGGCAAGCCTTCGAGCACTTCGCCGATCTGGCCGTTCTGGTTGCGGTCCAGCTGTTCGCCCGCAACCAGCGATGTGCCGGCAAGGAAGTCCAGCCGCTCCAGCCCGCCAGCGGTGATGACGATCACGTCCTCATGCGGATCATGCGTATGCGGCAGGTCGCCTTCTTGCGATTCATCCTGAGCCCAGACAGGCGAAGCGGGGATCATGGCAAGCGATGCGGCAGACAGGAACAGCGCAGCGGAAGTGCGAATGGTCATAGGGGAATGTGGCCTCATGAAACTATGTAACGGTATATCATGCGGTCATATAGGCGAGGCGAGACCGGACGCAAGCCCATGATTGCATCATTCTGTCGCGCGAATGGAACCTGTGGTCAGCCTGCCGCTCGTTCCAGGCGTTTCAGTGCCTCTTCGGTGCCGATCAGCGGCAGCAGGCTCGCCATGTCCGGCCCGTGGCCCATGCCGGTGAGCGCCAGGCGGAGCGGCAGGAACAGCGCCTTGCCCTTGCGGCCAGTCTGCTCCTTGAGCGTGCTGGTCAGCGCCTTCCAGTCATCGCCGGTTTCAGCCAGAACTTCGGCGGCGGTAGCGCAATAAGCCTTGTCTTCGGCTTCCAGCTCAGCCGCTGCGACCGGGCCGGTCACGATGGACCACCAGTCCGCTGCATCGCTGACCTTCTCGACATTGGGGCGGATCGCCAGCCACGCCGCTGCGTCCATGCCTTCAGGCAAGCGGTGCGCGACATCGGCATAATCCAGAGCGTGGACAATCGCGGTGTTGATGCGCGCCAGTTCCTCATCATCGAAGCGCGCCGGGGCTCGCCCGAAAGTCGACAAGTCAAAGCCCTCGACAAGAACGTCCCGATCAGAAATCGGTTCGACCGGCTGCGAAGTGCCGAGCCTTGCCAGCAACGCGACCAGCGCCTCGGGCTCGATACCCTGCTCGCGAAATGCATCGCAGCCCAGCGCGCCAAGACGCTTGGACAGCTTGCCTTCGCGGCCCACCAGAAGCGCTTCATGGGCAAAGCGCGGGGGTGCAGCATTGAGTGCGGTAAACATTTGAATTTGCACGGCAGTATTGGAAACATGGTCCTCGCCGCGCAAGACATCCGTCACGCCCATGGCAATGTCGTCTGCTGCGCTGGGCAGCATGTAGAGCCAGCTGCCATCCGCACGGCGAACCACCGGATCAGACAGCTGCGCGGGATCGAACTTCTGCGCGCCCCGGATGCCGTCGTCCCATGCAATCGGCTCGTCATGGTCGAGCTTGAAGCGCCAGTGCGGGGCAATGCCCTCGGCCTCCTTCGCCGCCCGCTCTGCATCGGAAAGCGCCAACGCGCCGCGGTCATAGATCGGCGGCAAGCCGCGCCCCAGCTGGATCTTGCGCTTGAGGTCAAGCTCCTGCGAGGTCTCGTAACAGGGATAGACCCTACCCGCTGCTTTCAGCTTTTCAAACGCCTCGTCATAGATTGCCAGCCGCGCCGACTGCCGCTCCTCGCCATCAGGCGCCATGTCCAGCCATGCGAGGTCCTCGCGGATCGCCTCGACATGCTCCTCGCGACTGCGTTCGGCATCTGTATCGTCAATCCGCAGCAGGAAAGTGCCGCCAGCCTTGCGCGCCAGCAGCCAGTTGTGCAGCGCGGTGCGGATATTGCCGACATGCAGGCGGCCCGTGGGCGACGGGGCAAAGCGGGTGATCGTGCTCATGGCAGCAGCCTTTAGAGCCTGTTCCGTCCGAGTGGAAGCATGGTCAATAATCGCTGCTCATGCGGAACTTGCGCAATTCCTTGCGCACGATCCGCTCCACCAGCAGGCGATTGGCATAGATGCCGAGGCCGAAGGCGAGGTAAGCGGCGATGAACAGCCATTCGACCAGCTCTGACGCCTCGAAATAGTGCATGGTGGAAAGCACCATCATATAGCCGAGCCACAGCCCCCAGGCGAACCACAGCAGCCAGCGATTGCCCAGCCGCCGCAGGAAGCGGGCGATGTGCCAGTACATGCCGCCAATGAGGTTGCGCGAGAGCTTCACCCCGCCCAGCAGGTCAAGCGCCTGCACATTATTGGCATCGATCGACAAGGCGGACATGGCAAGGTGCCACGCCTCGTCAATATCCCCGCGATCACGGCGGATCTCGCCCAGCAACGCCAGCGCCCCGACATTGTAAGGGTCTTCCGACACCAACTCGCGCACTTGCGCCTCGGCCTCGTCCAGCCGGCCGCGCGAATGCGCCACACGCGCCTGTTCGAGCAGCGATGCGCGGTTGCCCGGCCAGATGCCCAGCGCCTCGTTGATTGCGTCCTCCGCACCCTGCCAGTCGCCCTTGTCGCGCAGGAACTGAGACTTGATCTGCAAGGCTTCGACATTGAGCGGGTCGACTGCGAGCACCTCATCAAGCCGCGCAATGGCCTGCTTGCGGCGGTTTTCGAAAAAGTCGCACAAGGCCAGCACCAGCAGAGCCAGCGTGTTTTCGGCATCAAGCTCCAGCGCGCGGCTCGCCTCGGATCGCGCACCGACGATGCGGCGTTCCTCGAACAGGCTGTTGGCTAGGCCCGCATGGGCATGCGCGATCATCGGATCCTCGGTCAGCACATCGCGCCAGGCCTCAATTGCCGCGCCATGCGCGCCGCGCCGCTGATAGCTCTCTGCGCGGTCCATCGCCGCCCACAGCCCCTCATTCATAGGGCCACCGCCGCGCGCAATTGGAGCGTGCGCTGCTGCTGGAAGAAGCAATAGACCAGCGGTAGGAACATGAAGGCGATCATGAAATCGCGGGCATATTCGGCGAGCAATCCTTCCAGCCCACTATCGAGCAGGAAGCCGACGATGATCGCCAGCACCACGAAAAGGACAAAGGAAAGCAGGCATAGCAGAGGATCGAACCAGCGGTGCCGCCCGCCGATGATGACGCCGAGGACGCCGGGAATCGCAAGGAAGAACAGCGAGAACGAGAGGGTCAGGAAGATCGTGAGCGGGAATGCGATGAAGATCACCAGCTCCATCCCCGGCAAGGGCATGCGCGCGGGTTCATCGTCTATCCGGTAGCGGCCATCATCGCGCATGGCGGATCACTTCCCGTATTTGGCGATGAATTTGGCAACCTCGTCATACTGGCCGCCGCTGTTGCCATATTTGGCGAAGTTGCGCGCCGTGGTGAGCCATTCCGCCGTGGTTGCCTTCACTTCCTCCAGCGCCTCGGTGAAATGCGCCATGGTGATCGGCACTTCGTCGCCCGCATCGATCGATTCCTCGATGGCGAAGTCTGCGGCGGTATCGACAAGGTTCTGGATATCCGCGCCGGAAAAGCCTGCCGTTTTCGCGGCGATCGCCTTGAGATCGAGCGCGTCAGCACCGGGCCTGCCATCAAGCTGCAGCCGCAGGATTTCGGCGCGCGCCTCGCGGTCCGGCGGTGGCACGAACAGCAGGCGGTCAAACCGGCCCGAACGGCGGAATGCGGGATCGACCGACCACGGCATATTAGTCGCCGCGAGGATCAGCACGCCTTCGTTGTTCTGGGCAAAGCCGTCCAGCTCGGCGAGGAAGGTGGAAACCACTGCCATCTCGTGGCTGGACGAGGCATGGCCGCGCTTGCCGGCCAGCGCCTCGATCTCGTCAAAGAACAGCACAGCAGGCGTTTCGCGGCGCGCATCCTCGAAGATCGCGGCAAGCTTGCGTTCCGGCTCGCCGATATATTTGTCGAGCACGTCGGTCACCGGAACGTTGATGAAGCGCGCCTTGCACTCGCCAGCCGTGGCCCGGGCGAGCAGGGTCTTGCCGCATCCGGGCGGGCCATAAAGCAGCACGCCGCCACCCGCCTTGCGGCGGAAGCGCGCGAACAGCGCAGGCTTGCGGAACGGCGCGATGATCCGCCGGTCGATCTGCTTCTTGACCGCATCGTGCCCGCCGACATCCTTGAAGGTGACGCTGCCTGCTTCGACGAAGGACAGGCGCGCGCGCTCCATCTCCTGTTCGGGCGATGCGCCGCTGGCAGGTGGCCCGCCGCGCGTGGCGAGCTGGACGACATTGCTTTCCTCACCGGTTGCGGCGCGCGCGGCAAGGATGGCTTCGAGCAGCTTGGGCTGTTCCAGCGCGGGATTGGCATGGACGACCTCGCGATAGCGCGCCTCCGCCTCATCCAGCACCCCGGTGGCGAGCAGCGCGCCGACTTCGCTCTCCATCGCTTCGGGCAAGCCTTCGGAAAGGCGCAAGGCGAGATCGTGATAGCCGGCCTCCAGCGCCGCCGCGGCGAGGCGGACGAGCTCGGGATCGGAGAGATCGTTTTGCGAGATTTCCTCGGCAAGACCGAGAACCTTCGCCACGTCTTCAGCACTATTGCAGACGTCGAGCGCGGGGATCAGCAAGCGTGGATCACCACTGGCAGAATGGGCGGAAAGCATCGCTTCGAGCGCGGGATTACTCATATCCGCAAGCTATGCGGCAGCGCGCCATTCGCGACAAGTGGGTGATTTCGCAAGCGGCGCGAGCGAGTGTCCGCTCCTCTTCGCGAGCAGGTGGGATCAATAGAAGGCGGCCACCGTTCGAACAGCCCGGTCAAACAGGTCTTCATAATGCCGGGCGCTGACAAACCCGGAAAGGTTGGTTTCGAAGCGGACCCGGTTTCCCGATCGTGCCATGTCGGCCATTGCGGCAATCGTGAACTCGTCAGGACTGGCGAGATGGCAGCACGGGCGCATGACACGGACGGGTTCGGGCCAGGCGTTGCCGACGCAATCGGCGAAGGCAATGAAGGATCTGGCCGCTTCGATATTGCCGAAACGCTGGACCAGTTCGACCAGCGGATCGCAACCCATCCTGTTGCACACGGCAAGCAGGCGGATGCCCATCACCATGCGCAAGGCATCGCACGACATGCCCTGCGTTGTCGGCTGCTGGCGCAAGCGATCGATCACGTCGCTCCACCCGACCTGCGACGGCGGATCACTGCGCCCCGGGCCATTGTAGTCCTGCATTTCCTTCCCTTCCTGCGACTGATTCGCAAGTGAGCATAGGGAGCGCAGAGGAAAATGCAATGCGAGTGCTTCTCATTAGCGTTTGTGTCATTGCGCTCGACCAGACAAAGAAAAAACCCCGCCGGATCGCTCCGGCGGGGTCTTTCGTGTCAGCATGGCTGCCAGCGGTGCGAGCTTACTCCTCGCCAGCATCCTCTGCCGGGGTTTCGTCCGTTTCGGGCGCTTCAGCCGGGGCAGCAGTGCCGCCCATGGCCGCAGCCATCGCGTCCTCGGAAGGCACGGCGTCTGCCGGGACCTCTTCCTCAGCAACGGTCGCAGCTTCGGCGGCGGCGGCTTCCTGCTGGTCCTGCAGCTTCTTGTACTGCGCGCGCAGGGCAGCGTCGCGAGCCGAAGCGGTGACGCGGATGCGGTTCATGCCCGCGCCGGTACCGGCGGGGATGAGGCGGCCCACGATCACGTTTTCCTTCAGGCCGACCAGCGTGTCCTTCTTGCCTTCCAGCGCCGCCTGCGTGAGCACGCGGGTGGTTTCCTGGAAAGAGGCGGCAGAAATGAAGCTGCGGGTCTGCAGGCTGGCCTTGGTGATACCCAGCAGGATCGGCGTGCCGCTTGCGGGCTGCTTGCCCTTGCCCAGCTTGCCGTTGATCTCGTCCATCTCGGCACGATCGACCTGTTCGCCCGGCAGCAGCGTGGTGTCGCCGCCATCGGTGATCTCGACCTTCTGCAGCATCTGGCGAACGATCACCTCGATGTGCTTGTCGTTGATCTTCACGCCCTGCAGTCGATAGACTTCCTGGATCTCGGTGCACAGATATTCAGCCAGCGCTTCCACGCCGAGCACCTCGAGGATGTCATGCGGATCGGGCGAACCCGAGATGAGCGTGTCGCCCTTCTTGACGAAGTCGCCTTCCTGGACATCGATCACCTTGGTCTTGGGGATCAGATATTCCACCGGATCACCCTCTTCCGGGACAATCGCGATCTTGCGCTTCGCCTTGTAGTCGCGGACGAACTCGACACGGCCGCTGATCTTGGCGATCACGGCATTGTCCTTCGGCTTGCGGGCCTCGAACAGCTCGGCAACACGCGGCAGACCGCCGGTGATGTCGCGCGTCTTGGCAGCTTCGCGCGAAGCACGTGCCAGGATGTCGCCTTCTTCGACCTGCTGGCCGTCCTCGACTGACAGCGTGGTGCCCGGGGCCAGCATGTAACGTGCTGCCTCGGTCTCGTCTGCCGCATCGTTGAACAGGGTGAGGCGCGGACGCAGGTCTTCCTTCTTGGAACGACCGGCGGCGCGATATTCGGTGACCACGCGCTGCGCGATACCGGTATCGTCATCCACACGCTCTTCCAGCGTCTTGCCTTCGGCCAGGTCCTGGTACTTCACCACGCCCGACTGTTCGGTGATGATCGGCAGGGTGAACGGATCCCACTCTGCCAGGCGATCGCCTTCCTTCACCTTCTCGCCGTCAGCGAACATCAGCATCGTACCGTAAGGCACGCGGTGGATCGCACGTTCGCGACCTTCCGCATCGACCACGACCATCTCGCCATTGCGGGCCAGCGACAGGCGGCGACCCTTCTTGTCGGTGATGGTCGGCATGTCGCGATAGACG
Source organism: Alphaproteobacteria bacterium (assembly GCA_030431435.1). Taxonomy (GTDB): domain Bacteria; phylum Pseudomonadota; class Alphaproteobacteria; order Sphingomonadales; family Sphingomonadaceae; genus Alteraurantiacibacter. The sequence goes on from JAUIJI010000047.1 coordinate 18,119, forward strand.
ATCTTGCCGTCCGAAATGGCTTCGAGGTGGCTGGTTTCGTTGAGCTGTGCAGCACCACCGATGTGGAAGGTACGCATGGTCAGCTGCGTGCCCGGCTCACCGATCGACTGCGCGGCGATCACGCCGACAGCTTCACCGATGTTCACCGGCGTACCGCGAGCAAGGTCACGGCCATAGCAGGTGGCGCAAACGCCCTGTTCGGCTTCGCAAACCAGCGGCGAACGGATCTTGGCGACCTGCACTTCGGCAGCCTCGATTTCCTTGACCATCGGTTCGTCCACCAGCGCGCCTGCCTTGACGATCACTTCGCCGGTGGCGGCGTTGAGGATGTCTTCGGCAACGGTGCGGCCGAGGATACGCTCGCCCAGCGACGCAATCACCGAACCACCCTGGATGATGGCGCGCATTTCCAGTGCATTGTCGGTCTTGCAGTCGTCCTCGACGATCACGCAGTCCTGCGACACGTCGACGAGGCGGCGGGTAAGGTAACCCGAGTTTGCCGTCTTCAGTGCCGTATCCGCGAGGCCCTTGCGGGCACCGTGGGTGGAGTTGAAGTATTCAAGAACGGTCAGGCCTTCCTTGAAGTTCGAGATGATCGGCGTTTCGATGATCTCGCCCGAAGGCTTGGCCATCAGGCCGCGCATACCGGCAAGCTGCTTCATCTGTGCGGGCGAACCACGCGCACCGGAGTGGCTCATCATGTAGATCGAGTTGATCTGCGCCTGGCGACCATTCTCGTCCTTGGGCATCGCCTCGATCTTTTCCATCATGGCATTGGCCACCTGGTCACCGCAACGGCTCCAGGCGTCGATCACCTTGTTGTACTTTTCCTGCTGGGTGATGAAGCCGTCCTGGTACTGCTGCTCGTAATCGGCAACCAGCGCCTTGGTTTCCTCGATCAGGCCTTCCTTCTCTTCGGGGATGATCATGTCATCCTTGCCGAAGGAGATACCGGCGCGGCAGGCGTGGCGGAAGCCGAGCACCATGATCGCGTCAGCAAACAGCACCGTGTCCTTCTGGCCGGTGTGGCGATAGACCTGGTCGATCACGTCACCGATTTCCTTCTTGGTGAGAAGGCGGTTGACGACTTCGAAGGGCACCGTGTGGCTCTTCGGCAGGCATTCGCCGATCAGCATGCGGCCCGGCGTGGTTTCCACGCGCTTCATGTACTCCTTGCCGTCCTCGTCCGTCTGCGGAACGCGGGTGGTGATCTTGGAGTGCAGCGTCACCGCGCCGACATGCAGCGCCTGGTGCACCTCGTCGATATCGGCGAGGACCTTGCCTTCGCCCGGCTCGCCTTCGCGGTCCATCGACAGGTAATAGAGGCCCAGCACCATGTCCTGCGAGGGCACGATGATCGGCTTGCCGTTGGCGGGGCTGAGGATGTTGTTGGTGGACATCATCAGCACGCGCGCTTCCAGCTGGGCTTCCAGCGAAAGCGGCACGTGGACGGCCATCTGGTCACCGTCGAAGTCGGCGTTGAAGGCCGAGCAGACGAGCGGGTGCAGCTGGATTGCCTTGCCTTCGATCAGCACGGGCTCGAAAGCCTGGATGCCGAGGCGGTGCAGCGTCGGTGCGCGGTTGAGCATCACCGGGTGTTCGCGGATCACCTCGTCAAGGATGTCCCAGACTTCCTTGCGCTCCTTCTCGACCCACTTCTTCGCCTGCTTCAGGGTCATCGACAGACCCTTGGCATCGAGGCGGGCATAGATGAACGGCTTGAACAGTTCGAGCGCCATCTTCTTGGGCAGGCCGCACTGGTGCAGCTTGAGTTCGGGGCCGGTCACGATGACCGAACGGCCCGAATAGTCGACGCGCTTGCCCAGAAGGTTCTGGCGGAAGCGGCCCTGCTTGCCCTTCAGCATGTCGGACAGCGACTTCAGCGGGCGCTTGTTGGCACCCGTGATCACGCGGCCGCGACGGCCGTTGTCGAACAGGGCGTCAACCGATTCCTGCAGCATGCGCTTTTCGTTGCGGACGATGATGTCCGGCGCACGCAGCTCCATCAGGCGCTTCAAACGGTTGTTGCGGTTGATCACGCGGCGATAGAGATCGTTGAGATCGGACGTCGCGAAGCGGCCGCCATCCAGCGGCACCAGCGGGCGCAGTTCCGGCGGAATGACCGGCACGACTTCGAGGATCATCCATTCCGGGCGGTTGCCGGATTCGATGAAGCTTTCGACCACCTTCAGGCGCTTGATGATCTTGGCGGGCTTCAGCTTGGACTTGGTGGTGGCGAGTTCCTCCATGAGGTCATCGCGTTCCTGCTCCAGGTCGAGGTCCATCAGCATGACCTTGACGGCTTCCGCGCCGATACCGGCGGAGAAGGCGTCTTCGCCATACTCGTCCTGGTATTCGAGCAGCTCGTCTTCGGTCAGCAGCTGGAACTTCTCGAGCGGGGTCAGGCCCGGCTCGATCACCACATAGCTTTCGAAGTACAGCACGCGCTCGAGCTGCTTGAGCTGCATGTCGAGCAGCAGGCCGATGCGCGACGGCAGCGACTTCAGGAACCAGATGTGGGCGACGGGCGCGGCCAGTTCGATATGGCCCATGCGCTCGCGACGCACCTTGGTCACGGTCACTTCAACGCCGCACTTTTCGCAGACGACGCCCTTGTACTTCATGCGCTTGTACTTGCCGCACAGGCATTCGTAATCCTTCACCGGGCCGAAGATGCGGGCGCAGAACAACCCGTCACGCTCCGGCTTGAAGGTACGGTAGTTGATCGTTTCCGGCTTCTTGATCTCACCGAAAGACCACGAGCGGATACGCTCCGGCGAAGCGATGCCGATCTGGATCTGGTCAAAGGTTTCCGGCTTGGAGAGCTGGTTGGTGAATTTGGTCAGTTCGTTCATGATCTAATTCCGTTCAGCGGTTTCGAGCAGGGATACGCATTGTGCTGTCAAGCGAGTTACTTCCTGCAATTCCTCATCACTCATATCGTCGTAGTTGCGGTTCGGTCGTTCAAAGTTCTCAATGTCAGATCGGACCATTTCCCGGCTCTTTCCCAACTGATCGCCGAGCAAAAAGGTCTCGACCATCAAGGGAGAAGTGTCCCTCATTTCATCCATCTCAATCAAACCGCGCACTAAGAGAACAGCGTCCCGATTAAGGCTGTCATAGATGCACTCGACACTGGCCTGATAACGAAGTTCCAACTCGCTTTCGGCCGTGCCAGACGAGCCCAAACTCGCCAGCGCAGCTATGACAATCTGCTTCACTCCGCCGCAATCTGCGTCGGTCCGTCTTCGTCTTCATCCTCGTCACCGAGGCTGGAGAGTTCGACGTTGAGGCCCAGCGAGCGCATTTCCTTGACGAGCACGTTGAAGCTCTCCGGAATGCCGGCTTCGAAGGTGTCGTCACCCTTGACGATGGCTTCGTAAACCTTGGTGCGGCCGACCACGTCGTCAGACTTCACCGTCAGCATTTCCTGCAGGGTGTAGGCTGCGCCGTAGGCCTGCAGCGCCCAGACTTCCATTTCACCGAAGCGCTGGCCACCGAACTGCGCCTTGCCGCCCAGCGGCTGCTGGGTAACGAGCGAGTAGGGGCCGATCGAACGGGCGTGGATCTTGTCGTCGACCAGGTGGTGCAGCTTGAGCATGTAGATGATGCCCACGGTCACCTTGCGGTCGAACGCTTCACCGGTGCGGCCGTCATACAGCGTGGACTGGCCCGATGAGTCGAAGCCTGCCTTCAGCAGCATGTCGGTGACGTCGCTTTCCTTCGCGCCGTCGAACACCGGGGTGCCCATCGGAACGCCGCGACGGACGTTGGAAGCCAGCTCGTAGATCTCGTCGGAGGTGCGGCTTTCGATATCGTCGAGATAGTTCTCGCCGTAGATATCCTTCAGCTTGTCAACCAGCACCGCAGGCGGCGGGCCGGCCTTCGGATCGGGGTTGTTGGCACGCCATTCGTCAAGCATCTCGCCGACCTGCATACCAAGGCCACGCGCTGCGAAGCCGAGGTGCGTTTCGAAGATCTGCCCGACGTTCATGCGCGAAGGCACGCCCAGCGGGTTCAGCACGATGTCGACGGGGGTGCCGTCTTCCAGGAAAGGCATGTCCTCT
>JAUIJI010000048.1 GCA_030431435.1 Alphaproteobacteria bacterium
GTGCACCACGCCATCGATGGCGGATGCGGGGTAATTGCGCACCTTGCACAGCAGTTCGCCGCTTGCGGGGTCGTAAACCGCCATGCCGCCAGCCTCATCCAGACCGTGTTCGATAAGGAAGGTGGGAAGCTGTGCCATCGAGAAGGTCCTGAATGTTGGAGTATCGGTTTGGCGCCGATGTGCCTACTCGGCGGCCATTTGCCAAGGCGTGCACGGGGATTTTTGCCGCAATGCTGCAATACGACATGGCGCGGGCGGCAAGCGCACTGCGCGCGGTTGCTTTTTTGCCCCCTTGAACCTATCAGCCCGCCGACTGCCGCGACAGCGGCCCAGCCGATCCAGCCCATGGAGACCAAGTGACGGCGCTCTATGCCCTTCCGGACCACGAGGTGGTTGCGGACCTGATCCCCGGCATCGGGAAGACCTGCCTCTCGGCTGACGAGGCGGTGGAGCGCATTCGCGCGGTCCCCGGAATGGTGCCCGTCGCGATCGATCCCGAAACTGAAACGGGCGGTTCGGGTAAGGTGCTGTGGGCCGATCTGGGCGATCACCCGTTCCGCGAATGGCAGTACATGTACACCGTGCAGGCACTGGCGAAGGCCGGGCAGATCGGCGAGAATTTCGTCACCGATTTTGCCATCCTGCAAGACGATCGCATTCTGGCCGACCCGATCGAGCCGGAAGGCTTCATGTTCCACATCTCCCGCTGCGGATCCACGCTGAGCGCCAAGGCGCTGGCCCGCAGCCCGCGCCATGTGGTAATCAACCAGGGCGGCCCGCTGCAGCGCGGCTTCTGGGCCACGATCACGCAGGACTGGACGCAAGAGGCCGAGGCATCGCCCGAAAACCTCAAGGCGTTCCGCAACCTCGTGCTTGCCATGACGCGCCGCCGCCAGCCGGAACAGCAGCGCGCCTTCGTGAAATTCATCAGCTGGAACACGCTCTACATGGATTTCGCCATGCAGGCTTTCCTTGAGGTGCCTGCGCTGTTCCTCTATCGCAACCCGGTGGAAGTGATCGCGTCCGTCTTGCGCGAGACCAGCGCGATACTGTGGGCCAAGGGACGCAGCCAGGCGGGTTTCCTGACCGGTGTCGATTGGGAAACCACCGCCGACATGGGCAATGTCGAATATCTCTCGCTGTGCTTCAAACGCTACCTCGAACTGGCGCTGGCGACCAATTCGCCGCGCGTGTCCCACGTGAACTATACCAGCATCAACCCGGCCAATTTCCCGGCGATGCTGGCGCGCGGGCTCGATTTCGATCCGGGCGAGGAAGAGCTGGCGCTGATGCTGGAGCAGTTCCAGTTCCATTCCAAGGATGACAGCGACAAGCAGCAGTTCAAGGCGGACAGCGCCGAGAAGCGCGCCTCCATGCCGGACCAAGACAAGGCGCTGGTGGCGCAGATATGCGGTGATCTTGTCGCACGGCTGGACCGTTCCCCCGCCAACCTGTTTGCGCCAAACGATTCTGAGGCCTAACGGGACTGCAAGCGCAACCAGAAGCATTTTGAATTGGACTTGCCGCCAGCAACCCGGCGGCTACTTTAAGAGACATACCGATGGAGACCGAGTTGACCGACGCCACCACCAACAACCTGCTGAGCGTTGTCATCCCCAACCACAATTATGGCCAGTTCGTGGGCGAGGCGATCGCCAGCATCGCCAACCAGTCCTATGGCCCGATCGAACTGATCGTGGTGGATGACGCCAGCACTGACAATTCGGTGGAGCAGATCGAGAAGGCCTTTGCCGAAGTGGGCGACAAGCTGCAGTCCACCCGCCTGATCGCGCTGGAGGAAAATGTCGGCAAGCTGGGCGCACTGAACCGCGCTCTGCCGCAGGTGAAGGGCCATTATTTCATCATCCTCGACAGCGATGACATATTGAAGCCCGAATATGTCGAGCGGACCATTGCCGAACTGGAAAAGGCCCGCGAAGAAGACGATACCATCGGCTTCCTCTACACCGATTGCACGCTGATCTCGCCCACCGGTGAGGAACTGGATCGCGGCAAGTCCACCGGTTGGGACCCGGCGCTTCTCGATCGCTATTCGTTCGTGCCCGAACCTGCCACCTGCCTTGCTGCACCCGTGCTCGAAGCCGGCCCCTATGACGAGGCAATCCGCAAGGGCACCAAGCATCACAAGTGGAAGCGCATCGTCGCCAATGGCTGGAACGGCCGCCACCTGGCAGAACCGCTGTTCTGTTATCGCATGCACCAGGACAACCTTTCCGGCATCGGCAAACGCGTGATCGACGAGGTCGAGCGCGGCGAGGGCGGCGAGCGCATCCTGTCGGGCTACTGGCCGCTGCAGACCACGGAGCGTTAAGCCTGTCATGTCTCACCCGCTGAGCAGCCAGGACAAGCAGGCGGCAAGCGCAGCCTTTTCGCTGAAGCTGGAAAATGTGAAGATCGGTGTCGTCGGCCTGGGCTATGTCGGCCTGCCGGTCGCCGTGGCCTTCGGCCGCGAGTTTCCCACCGTGGGCATCGATATCAAGGCCAAGCGGGTGGAAAACCTCAAGGCGGGCATCGACGAGACCAAGGAAGCGACAGCGGAAGAACTGGCCAGTGCGGACAAGCTCAGCTTCACCGCATCGTGGGACGATGTGGCGCAGTGCAACGTCTTCATCGTTACCGTGCCGACCCCGCTCGACAGCCACAATCACCCGGACCTGTTCCCGCTGGAAAGCGCCACCCGCGCCATCGGCGCCGTGCTCAAGCGCGGCGATATCGTGATCTATGAAAGCACCGTCTATCCCGGCTGCACAGACGAATTCTGCGTACCGATCCTGGAGGAGCTTTCGGGCCTCAAATACAATACGGATTTCTTCTGCGGCTACAGCCCGGAACGGATCAATCCGGGCGACAAGCACCGCAAGATCCACGATATCCAAAAGATCACCAGCGGATCTACGCCCGAAGCGGCTGATTTCGTGGATGAATTCTACCGCACGATCATCACCGCCGGAACGCATCGCGCCAGCTCGATCCGCGTGGCGGAAGCCGCCAAGGTGATGGAAAACACCCAGCGCGACCTCAACATCGCGCTCGCCAACGAACTGGCGATGATCTGCAATTCCATCGGCATCGATACGGTGGAAGTGCTGGAGGCGGCTGGCACCAAGTGGAACTTCATGCCGGTGCGCCCGGGCCTTGTTGGCGGGCACTGCATCGGCGTCGATCCCTATTACCTGACGCACAAGGCCGAGGAGATCGGCCACCATCCCGAAGTGATCCTGGCAGGCCGCCGCATCAATGACCGGGTGGGCAAGTATGTGGTCAACCAGTTCGTGCGCCTGATGGGCCGCAAGGGCTTGCTGACGGGCGACCTGCGGGTGCTGGTGCTGGGCTTCGCCTTCAAGGAAAACTGCCCCGACCACCGCAACACCAAGGTAGCGAGCATCGTTCACCACCTGACCGAATTCGATATTGCCGCCGACGTATACGATCCCTGGGTCGATGCGGAGGAGTGCGAGCGCGAATACGGCATCCGCCCCGTGCCGGTGCTGGAAACGGGCAAGTATGACGGTGTGATCCTCGCTGTCGCGCATGACGATATCGTGGCGATGGGCGGCGAGGGCATCCGCGCGCTCGGCAAGCCGGGTGCGGCGATCTACGACGTGAAATCCGTGCTGCCCGATGGGGTGGCGGACCAGAAGCTCTAGCTTTTCGTGCGCTCACAGAGGCACTGAGGCACAGAGACTAAGGCACTGAGCAGGGCTAATTCAGGACTCACGCGGAGACGCGGAGGCGCGGAGATGTTGATCTTGCGGCGCAGCCGCTCTCAAACTGCTACCGCTGCATCCAGGGAATATGGCGTGCTTAATTGCGCCTTCGGCGCGGAAGTTCCCTCCGCGCCCCGCGTCTCCGCGTGATAAATTAACTCTGTGCCTCTGTGAGCGCCTGCAACTAACCGCCGGTGCGCCGCCGGATCAGGGTTTCTTCTGTCAGGTTGAAGCTGTGTTCGTGGTCCACGTCGATCGGGCCCCAGGGATAGTCGAGCCATGATACGTCAGCCGTGATGCCAAGGTTGCGCGCGATGGCGTTGATCAGCCCGTCCAGTGTCGACCATTTCATCTTGTAGAGTACGAAGGGCCACACGCCGAAGGCCTTGAGGATGCGCATGTGGCGCTTGCCGAACTGGCCGCCGCCTTCGAAAACCTTCACCGCTTTCAATGCGTTGGGCTTGTTGAGCGCATAGAGGTTGCAGGAAGAGAAGCCGCCGTCCTTCAGCCGGTGGAAGGCGAGGCCGGAATTGGCATAGTCCTGCATCACCACGTCCTCTCGCGTAAAGCCGAGCACGGTGTCGGCATTGCTCGCTTCCATGTCGCGCACGAAGTCGCGGATGATCTCCGGCGTGTGCAGCGCGTTGTCGCCCGTGGTGATGAGCAGCGGCAAGGCATCGTCGATATGGCTCACGGCATAGAGCACGCTGTCCGCCAGATTGCCGCGCGCTTCCACGAAGACAACGCGGCCTTCGTCCACCCATGCCTGCAGGCGCGGTGTGGCTGTGAGGATATCGATGCTGTCGACCGAGACATGGATCGTGCCCACGCTGCCGGAATCGACCAGCGCTTCGAGCACGCGTTCGAGCATCACCTGCCCGTCGAGCTTGACGAGGCATTTGTGCGACAGGCCCTGCAGTTTGGCCACCGGGTCATCCACCCCGCGGCGGCTGGCAGCCATGACCAGCACATTGGGCTGGCCGGTGGAGGGGAGCGGTGTTTCGGTCATCTTTGTGTTTCGCTTTGTGAATTTCGTGTCAGGCAGGGCTGAAAGCGGCCGTTCGCATCAGATCGCCGGCATCGTCCAGTTCGGGCAATGCGGCGAGGGCGCTGCGCATCGCGGCGAGCGCTTGGCCTTTGAGCACACCATCGCAGCATTCGTCGAACTTGGCCCAATATTCGTCCATGGTGAAGGGTGCGGCCTTGCTGCCCTTGGGCCATTCATGGACGGATTTGAGCTGGCGACCGTCTTTCAGCGTGATGTGCACTTCGGTCGGGAACTCGCCTTCCAGCTTGTCCACCGGGTGGCGATGGATGATGGGGAAGAGGCTGCGCACATCGTCAGCCCACACGGCTTCCTCGGTGAAATCCTGCAGCGAACAGCGCCCGCGCGCCAGCACGCAGCCCACCGCATATTCGGCGGAGAACTTGGCTTCGAGCGGGCTCCTGGGATCGGTGTAGAACACGTTGTTGAAGTGCACGCGCGGCATGTGCAGGTCCACAGCGGCCACGTCCTCGGCGGTAAAACCATGCTCGGCGCGAAGGTCCAGCACGCCATCCATGGCGCGGTGTATCGCGCCGCAGGTGGGGAAGCGCTTCACGCGGAACTTGTGCTCGGTGATCAGCAGCGGCTCGCCCACGCTTTCGAGCTCGTAGCGCAGGTTCTGGCCGTGCTCGATATGGGTGATCGTGTCGCGCAGTTCTTCGTAATCCGGCCCGACCATCAGGCGGTTCATGCCGGTGCGCCCGTCGAGCGTGTCCTCGCCTGCGGTAACGCCGGACTTCGCGAAGGTAGCGGCCATGATCCCGCCCTTGGCGGCAAGGCCTGCATGGACCGGCTTCATCTCGGTGCCGAACTGGCTCATGAACCCGCTCGACATGCTGGTGGCGATGGAAAGCGCGCGGGCCGCTTGTTCCGCGTCCAGCTTGAGGAGGCGGGAGCAGGCAGCTGTCGCTCCCATCACGCCCACGGTGGCGGTGGCATGCCAGCCACGGTTGCGGTGCGTGGGGTTGAGGCCTTGCCCGATGCGGCCAAGGATCTGCAGACCCACGATATAAGCATCGATCACCGCCGCGCCGGAGAGCTTCTCCTGCTCGGCCACCGCCATGATCGCAGGCACCAGCACGGCGCTGGGATGCGCCTTGGGTGGATCGAAATTGTCATCGAAATCGAGCACATGGGCGATGGTGCCATTGACCAGCGCAGCCCATGGCGCGGCGAGTGTCTGCTGTTTGCCGAAGACGGTGCAGGGCCCGTGGCCCCATGGCTCGACATTGGCGAAGATCTTGTCCGCCACCGGCTCCACCGCGCCGGGAACCATGACGGCAAAGGTATCGATAAACTCACGCAGCGCCCATTCGCGCGCATCTTCGGGCCACTGGTCATCGGTTTCGGCGATCCAGCTGCCGTATGTCTGCAAGGGGTTCGTGGTCACAGGGCTGCTCTTGTGGCCCGTTGCGAGCCGGGGATTGTTTTCGCGCGTTCCCTAGGCCTGCCTGATGCGCGATGCAACTGCTCGCATGGGCAGAACCAGGCCGGGTGGATTACCTTTATCAGAACCGACTGACAGCTTTTCGGCGCAAAATCATGTGCGCGCGATGGTCAAATTTTGGAGTGGGAAGCGGACTTAATTACCTCGGTGCGCCTTCCAATTTCTCTGCTCCCAATCAGTAAGCAATCGATTTGCGTTTCCTTTTGCGAGCGCCTCGCGCAACTGATTAGCGCGAACGCTGTAACTCGCGCACCACTCTCGACCATCTTCCTCGTAGAGACGGATCGCATCCGTTAGATGTTCACGCGCGCTGGTAGCATCGGACATTAAAGCCGCAGCCACACCACGTTGGAAGCTCAAATGATGAGCCGAACCCCACTCTTCTTCGGCCAAAACCGCCGAAATGCGTTCAACCGTCCTAGTCTTCTCGAAGAAGGGAAAGGCTTCTGCGCGTATCGATCTAAGGATTGCAGTCGTAGATTGTTCTGCCTCCTCCTTTGTTCTCGAGGGAAGCCACAGGTCCCCAACACCACCCTCGCGCGTGAGTCTAAAGCCGGGCTGAAGCGTGACAAACTCGTTAGAAGCAATGAGGTTCGCTGAAATGTTCACGCAGAAATCTCGGCCGCCCCAAGAGTTCACCTGAAAATCCAACCGTTGCGCGATGCCGTTTTCGATTCGAACAAACTCACGTCGGCGAGTCCTCAGAAATCCTTCATCCTTCAAGAGTGGGCGAATAATTTTGGTGATCGCTTTTGCGAGTTCGTCTCCCATGCGCCTAACTACCGCTCTTATTAAACGTCAGCAACTGGGTCGTTTCCGGAGAGGCTGCTGACTTCGCCAGAATCGCGCTTTGCGGACACTGCGGATTTGTCAACGCGAACCTATCCCTCGTCCTTGCCCTCATAAGCTTCGACGATACGGCCCACGATGGGGTGGCGCACCACGTCTGCGCTGGTGAAGCGGGTTATGCCGATGCCTTCCACGCCCTCCAGGCGGGCCACGGCGTCGGCAAGGCCGGAATAGCTGTCGCCGCCGGGGATATCGACCTGCTTGGGGTCTCCGCAGATCACCATGCGGCTGTTCTGGCCGAAGCGGGTGAGGAACATCTTCATCTGCTCGCGGGTGGTATTTTGCGCTTCGTCGAGGATGACAAAGGCATCGGACAGTGTGCGGCCACGCATGAAGGCAATCGGCGCGATTTCGATCTCGCCATTGGCGAGGCGTCGCTCAACCTGCTCGGGCGGCATGCAGTCGAACAGCGCGTCGTAAAGCGGGCGCAGGTAAGGATCGACCTTGTCCTTCATGTCGCCGGGAAGGAAGCCGAGCTTCTCGCCCGCTTCCACGGCGGGGCGCGAGAGGATCAGGCGCTGCACGCTGCCGGTGATCAGCTGGCTGACAGCTTGCGCCACGGCGAGATAGGTCTTGCCCGTGCCCGCCGGACCAAGCGCGAAGATCATGTCGCGGCTGGCGAGCATGCGCATGTAATCGCCTTGCCGCAGGCTGCGCGGGGTGATCGTCTTGCGGCGGGTCCGGATCATGATCGGCGGGCCCTTGGATTCGCCCGTCACGATGCCGTCCAGCGTGGGTTCGTTGGACATGGCGATCAGCGCCTCGATCGCGCCTGCGTCCACCTCCTCGCTGCGCAGCAGCTTTTCGTGCAGTTCGGTGAGCACTTGCCGGGCGCGGGCGACATCGTCTTCCGTGCCCTCGATCACCACCTTGTTGCCGCGCGCGCCGATATAGACGCCCAGCCGGTTCTCGATGAGGACGAGGTTGGCATCGAATTCGCCGAACAGCGCGCCAAGTGTGGCCTGTTCTTCAAATTCCACCTCCACCCTGGCACGGCGAGAATGATCGCGGCGGTCTTCCGGGTGGGCGATACTGGCCGAAGTTTCGGCGCTGGAGGCTTTGCGGGCCATGTGCTCCTTTCGCATGAGTAGCGAATCGGAAATGTAAGGCGCGGTTCGCGGCTGGCAAGCTGCGGCGGCAAAGCAAACGGTGGATAGTCACGGAATTGCCACGAGTGGCGGGCGCAAGGCTTGTCAGACGCCGACCTTCTCCAGAACTTCGCCCTTGAGCGAATTGGGGCCGGCTTCTGCGAGTTTCGCGCGCACGAGGTCGCCGATCGCGGCATCGCCTTCGAAGAAAACCGACTGCAGCCAGGGGGATTTGCCGAGCCACTGGCCGGGGTGCTTGCCCTTGCGTTCCACGAGGACGTCACAGGTCTTGCCAACGCTTGCCTCGTTGAAAGCGAGCTGGTCGCGGTTGAGGTGGGCTTGCAGGCGCTGGAGTCGCTCGTCCATCACCTCCATCGGCACATGGCCTTCCATGGTCGCGGCAGGGGTGCCGGGGCGGGCAGAATATTTGAAGCTGTAAGCCTGCGCGTATTCCACGGCATCGACCAGCGCGAGCGTCTCTTCGAACTCGGCTTCGGTCTCGCCGGGAAAGCCGACGATGAAATCGCCCGACAGCGCGATATCAGGGCGGGCTTCGCGGAAGCGTTCGAGCAGCTTGAGGTAACTGTCGGCCGTATGGCTGCGGTTCATCGCTTTCAGCACCCGGTCGGATCCGCTCTGCACCGGCAGGTGCAGGTAAGGCATCAGCTTGTCGACCTCGCCATGCATGGCGATCATGCCTTCGGTCACGTCCATCGGGTGGCTGGTGGTGTAGCGGATGCGCTGCAGATCGGGCAGGGCGGCCATGGCGCGCACCAGCCCGTCAAAGCCCACTTCGCGGCCCGTCACATCCTCGCCCGACCATGCGTTGACGTTCTGCCCCAGCAGCGTGATCTCGCGCGCGCCGGCTTCAACAAGGCTGGCAGCTTCGCGCAGCAAATCACTGAACGGGCGGGATATTTCCGCACCGCGAGTATAGGGCACCACGCAATAGGTGCAGAACTTGTCGCACCCTTCCTGGATGGTGAGGAAGGCAGTGGGGCCAACCTTGCGACGCTTGGGAAGCGCCGCAAACTTGGCGTCTTCGGGCATGTCGGTATCGGTCCCGCGCTTGCCCTCGGTGGCGCGCGAAATCATCTCCGGCAAGCGGTGATAGGCTTGCGGCCCCACCACCATGGAAACCGCCGGAGCGCGCTTCATGATCTCCTCGCCCTCGGCCTGCGCCACGCAGCCGGCCACCGCGATCATCGGCTTCCTGCCAGCTTCCTCGCCCGCCTTCACCAGACGGCCGATATCGGAATAGACCTTTTCCGCCGCCTTCTCGCGGATATGGCAGGTGTTGAGCACCACCAGATCCGCATCCTCGCCTTCGGGCGCTGGTGTGATGCCCTGTTCGCCGAGGAGTTCCGCCATCCGCTCGCCATCATAGACGTTCATCTGGCAGCCGAAGCTCTTGACCCGATAGGTCCTGGGGGGAGTGGTTTCACGCATGGGGCGCGCCCATAGCGGTTCTTGGGCCTGCATGGAAGCGGTAGCGGATCAGCAGTTAAAGACGCAGGGCTTTCGCCACCTTGGCCTGCGCCGCTGCCGCCATGGTCTTGCGGTTGGTGAGTTCCTCGCCTTCGAGCGGATCGAGGAAGTGGATCGTCAGGTAGACCGGCTTCGTGCGGGCAAGGATCTTGCGGAAATTATCCAGCCCCGGCTCGTCGCCATACCAGCAGACCTCGGCGGCTTCCTCATATTCCAGCGCGAAAGGTTGCACCGGAATGTCCTTGGGCAAGCGCTCCACGGCTGATAGCAGGCTGGAGCGGAACGGCAGCAGCGCGGTGCCATCATTGGTGGTGGACTCCGGGAAGATCGTCAGCCGCCGCTTGCCCAGCTTTTCGCGCACCGCGTCCACCTGTTCCGCCACGGTGCTGCGCTTGTCGCGGGTGATGAACAGCGTATCGTTCTGCAGGCACAGCCACGCGAGGAAAGGGTGGGTGGATAGCCCCGCCTGCGCCACGAAGGCGGTGCGGCTGACGCCCGCAAGCGTGAGGATGTCCATCCAGCTGACATGGTTGCCGAGCAGCAGGGCATGCGGCCGGGGCTTCCCGCGAACATGCACACGAACGCCGGAAATCCACGCCAGCGCGCCAAGGAAGGGTGGCGGGACCACGTGCCGCAGGCCGACAAGGCTCAGCAGCAAATGCGGGATGATGATGATCGCGAAAGTGAGCAGCCAGCCCGCCACCCGCAAGGCCACGAGCAGCCAGCGCCAGCCGAGCTTGTCGGCTTCCTCAATCGTCTCGGTCGATGCGGACGCCGTACAGCTCCATCCGATGGTCAACCAAACGGTATCCCAGCTTTTCGGCAATCACCTTTTGCAGGGCTTCCAGTTCGGGATCGACAAACTCCACGACCTTGCCGGTTTCGACATCGATCAGGTGGTCATGATGCGCTTCGGGCGCGGGCTCGTAGCGGGCACGGCCATCGCCGAAATCGTGCCGGTCAAGGATGCCCGCCTCTTCGAACAGGCGCACGGTGCGATAGACAGTGGCGATGGAGATCTTCGGATCCACCGCAGAGGCACGCTCATGCAGCGCCTCGACATCGGGGTGGTCGGAACTTTCCGACAGCACCTTGGCGATGACGCGCCGCTGCTCGGTAATGCGCAGCCCGCGCTCCGCACACAGGGCTTCAAGGTCAATCGGGGCTTGCGACAAGGTGCTGATCCTGTTCACCAAATGAAATACGCCCCACCACTATGTGAGCGGTGGAGCGTATTTTCAACCTGAATAGGTTCTTGAGCCGGTGGTTATGCCGTCTTCTTGCGACGACCACGGCGCTGGCCGGGCTTGCGGCCAAGGCCGATCTTCTTTGCCAGTTCGCGGCGCTTTTCCGCATAGTCGGGGGCGACCATCGGGTAATCGGCCGGCAGGTTCCAGCGCGCGCGATAATCCTCAGGTGTCATGCCGTAAGCGGTCATCAGGTGGCGCTTGAGCATCTTGAGCTTCTTGCCATCCTCGAGACAGACGATGTGGTCCTTCTTCACCGAAGAACGGATCGGCACGGCGGGTTCGGGCGGAGCCTGTTCGGCCTGATCCTGGTCGAGACCGGAAAGTGCGCCATGCACGTTCTGGATAAGCGAGGGCAGGTCTGCCACATCAACGCTGTTGTTTGCGACATGAGCCGTGACGATATCCGCCGTAAGCGTAATCAGCATCTCTTTCATGTCGTTTTCAAGGTTTTCCATTGTATTCCTCTTTTTATTTATTGTGCGACAACCGAACTGCGACGGGCTGAATTTCGAGCGCGCGGTTTAGAGCATCCCTGCACCATGGAATTGGGTGACACAAGGGGGATATTTCCCAATCTGTGGGAAAAATCCTACAACTTTACTTGATGCGATTCAACTCAGAAGATTTGAATAGGTCAGTGCATCAAAGGGACCAATTTTACCCGAGCGGTAATAATCCCTGCGCCTGCCGGCCAGCGTGAAGCCGTGTCGCTCGTAAAGGGCTTGCGCAGGATTGCCCTCACGCATTTCGAGGAACAGGCGCGTCGAGCCGCGCGATGCGGCGCTGGCGATGAAGCGTTGCATCAGCGCCTTGCCCACGCCGTTGCCGCGGGCCTGCGGCATGACGGCAATCAGCAGCAGTTCTTCTTCATCAGCCGCTTGCCTGGACAATGTAAAGCCAACTGCATCCTCTGGCCGGTCGGGGTCTCGACCTGCGATATCAGCCAGCAGGAAGTGCGTGTTGGGGAAGGCGAGGGCATCGCCCACCTGCCTGCGGTTCCATGCTTCGCCATATGCCGGGTCGAAGGCAGCTTCCATCACCTCCATGATGGCATCGAGCGAATCCATCATGATTTGCGAACCTTGGGCAGCTTGGCATCCGGCGCGCGGCCATAGATGGGTGAGAGGTCGCGCGTCAGCCGGGTTTCGTGCAGCAGGAAGGTCTGTCGCGCATCGGGTCGCAGGTCGAGCGCCAACCTGCCGTCGCCCAGCAATTCAGCCAGTTCGGCGGCGCGATTGCCCGCGATCACCTGATGCTTGCAGGCCTGCGCGGCATCCTCGGGCTTGAGTGAACGCACTTCGTCCTCGGCATTCGAACTGTCCGAAAAATTCTGCACGAACCATTCGCCGTGGCCGCCATTCATGCACACGGTCACCGGGCGGGGATCAGTCTGCCGGCTGCGCGCAGCGACCAGCGACAAGGTGGGATAGCCCAGCACTTCTGCCTGCCACGCAAGGCCCAGCGCGCGGGCAGCGGCAAGCCCGATGCGCACGCCGGTGAAACTGCCCGGCCCAAGCGAGACGATGATGCGTTCCGCGCGGCCCTTTCCAGGCAGGCCTTCGATAGCAGGGATCAGCCGTTCGGCATGGCCGCGGCCGATCTCTTCATGGAAATGGCCGATGCACTGGCTGTCTTCGAACAGCGCGACCGAGCACGCTTCCGTCGCGCATTCGATGGCCAGCATGCGCATGGGCGGTGTCCGTCAGAGGAGCTGGTTGAAGCGGGCGAACTCCGGGCGCGGGGCGCGCGGGTGCAGCTTGTCGTAATCGCCGTAGCCGACAGAGCAGATGAAATTGCTCTTGTAGTTGGGTGTATCGGCGAAGAAGTCCTTGTCGACGGCATCATTGTCAAAGCCCGACATCGGTCCGCAATCGAGGCCCAGCGCGCGCGCTGCCATGATGAAGTAGCCGCCCTGCAGCGTTCCGTTGCGGAAGGCGCTTTCCTGCCTGTCGTCGCGCTTTTCGGCGCCGTCCCACATGCCCTTGGGATCATCCATATGCGGTGCAAAGTCAGGCAGGTGCTCGTGGAAGTCCACGTCCATGGCGATGATCGCACAAACGGGGGCGTTCTTGACCTTCTCGACATTGCCCTTCGCGGCATGTCCGGCGAGCCGGTCCTTCGCCTGCTGGCTCTTGCACCAGACCACGCGCAACGGCAGCTGGTTCATCGAGGTCGGGCCCATCTTGAGCAAGTCCCAGATCGCGTGGATCTGTTCATCGCTGACTTCGCGCCCGTCGAAAAACTGGCAGGTGCGGGCATTGCGGAACAGCTGGTCCAGCGCGGTGTCGCTCAGGGGAGTGCTCATGCTGCGCGGACCTCGGTCACCTCGGGAACATAGTGCTTCAGCAGGCCTTCGATGCCGTGCTTCAGCGTAGCGGTAGAGCTGGGACAGCCCGAGCAGGCACCTTGCATCTGCAGGTAGACGACGCCGTCCTTGAAGCCGCGATAGCGGATATCGCCACCGTCACCAGCCACGGCAGGGCGCACGCGCGTTTCGAGCAATTCGTTGATCTGTTCGATGATGTCGGCATGGGCGGGATCATCCTCGAACAGCAGGCCGTCTTCCTCTGCGGGCACGGAAATGCCGCTGGCATCGCCGCCGCTGAACAGCGGGGCCTGCGAGACGAAATGATCGAGCAGGACGGCCACGACCTGTGGTTTGAGCTGGCCCCAGTCGACACCGGGAGCTGCTGTAACCGATACGAAGGAGCTGCCGAAGAACACGCCGGTCACCTCGCCCGTATCGAACAGCGCCTGCGCCAGCGGGCTGGCCTCGGCATCTTCGGGAGAGGCAAAATCGCGCGTGCCGGATGCCATCACCTGTTGTCCGGGCAGGAACTTCAGCGTGGCGGGGTTCGGGGTGGTTTCTGTCTCGATATACATGAACCGCGATGTAGGAGGCTGCGGCCCCGTCCACAAGGCAGCAATCCTTGTGTCGGCTAAAGTGCTCGCTTTGGCGATATTCACCAAGCCTTCATACCCTGCAATGCCTATAGCGTTTCCATGACATTGTTCCCGCGCCTGCTTCGCGCTCTCCTGCCTCTTGTCCTGTTGCTCCCGGTCCCTGCGCTGGCGCAGGAATTCTGTACCCTCGGTGTCGCCAGCGAGGCGGATGTTCCGCAATATGCGCGGCCCGATGATCCGTGGATCTACCGCGGCACAGACATCCCGGTGGACGAACAATGGCTGTTCGGCGAGATGCCCAACGGCCTGCGCTATGCCGTGCGGCAGAACGGCGCGCCGCCCTGCCAGGTGGCGATCCGCATCCGCATCGATGCCGGTTCGCTGCACGAGGAAGAAGGAGAACGCGGCTATGCCCATTTCATCGAGCACCTGCTGTTCCGCGAATCGCGCGACCTCGGGCCGGGCGAGGCGATCCCGCATTTCCAGCGCATGGGCGCTTCGCTGGGCCTCGATGCCGGGGCCACCACCAGTTCCACCCAGACGGTTTACCAGCTCGACCTGCCCAACGCATCGCGCTCGCGGCTCGAGGAGACAACACGCCTGCTGGCAGGGATGATCCAGGAACCGGCGCTGAGTGCTGCCAACCTGGCGGCAGACCTGCCTATCGTGCTGGCGGAACGGCGCGAGCGGCTTGGTCCGGACATGCGCATCCTGATGGCCACGCGCGAGCTGTTCTACACTGGCCAGCGGCTGGCGGAACGCACACCGATCGGTACTGTGGAGGACCTGCAGGCTGCCACGCCCGAAAGCGTGCGTAAATTCTACAGTCGCTGGTATCGTCCCGACAACACCGTGGTCGTGATGGTGGGCGACGCTGCGCCGCATGTGCTCGCCGCGCTGGTCGAACGTCATTTTGCCGATTGGGATGTTGCAGGCGAAGCGACCCCGGAACCCGATTTCGGAGAGCCGGAAATGCCTGCTGGTGCCGATCCGGAAAACCCGGTGGGCGAAGTGCAGGTCATGGTCGAACCCGGCCGCCAGCGCGAGATTACCTACGCCATCCTGCGCCCCTATGTGCAGGTGGTCGACAACCTCGAATACAACCGCGGGCTGCTGATCGATGCGGTGGCGCAGAATATCGTCAACCAGCGGCTGGAAGAGAATGCGCGCGCCGGTGCCAGCTATCTTCGCGCACAGGTCCGGCAGGAGAATGTCAGCCGCTCTGCCGATGCCACCTTCGTCGCGATCGCGCCCATCAACGATGACTGGGAGGCCGCGCTGAGTGATGTTAGAGGCGTGATCGCCGATGCGCTGGCGTTCCCGCCGACAGAGTCAGAGATCGAGCGGGCAGTGTCCCGCCTCGAACTGATCTTCGAGGACAACCTTACCCAGCAGCAGAACCAGTCCGGCCCCATGCTGGCGGATAATCTGGTGGGCGCGGTCGATATCGGTGAGGCCGTCGGCTCGCCGCAGCTGTTCCTCGATGTGTTTCGCGGAATGCGCCACCGCTTCACTCCTGACGCCTTGCTGGAGCACACGCGAGACCTGTTCGAAGGCAATGTCATCCGCGGTTTCCTGCTGACGCCGGAAGAGGGTGACGTAACCGAGCAGGAATTGCGCGCGGCGCTGCTCGAACCCGTCGAGGCCGGCGCAACCGAACGGGCGCAGGCCGAGGTATTCGGACTTGAGGACCTGCCCTCCATCGGTTCGGCGGCGGAACCTGACCTGCGCGCACCGCTCGGCAGCGGGCTTCTCTCCACCACGGAACTCGTCACTTTTCCCAACGGCGTGCGCGCCATGCTGCGCGACAGCGATAACGAGCCGGGCCGCGTAACGGTGCGGGTGCGCTTCGGTGCGGGCTGGCGCGGCTTTGCCGAGGACGAGGCCGTTTATGCCCGGCTTGGCGAGATGGCGCTGGTCAATTCCGGTGTCGGCCCGCTGGGGCAGAACGATCTTGATCGTCTTGCCGCGGGACGCAAGCTCAGCATGGACTTCAGCATTGGCGACGGGGCGTTCGAGTTCGAGGGGTCCACCCGCCAGGAGGACCTTGAAGACCAGTTGCACCTGCTTGCCGCCAAGCTGGTGAACCCGCGCTGGGATGTCGCTCCGGTCGAACGGGCGAAGGCCAGCGCGGTGCTGGCCTATGATTCCTATTCGGGCGATCCCATGGGCGTGATCAATCGCGAACTGGACCAGTTGCTGCGCGCCGGTGACGGGCGCTTTGCCACGCCGACCCCTGAAGACCTGCGCGGTGCCACCGCCAGCGAGTTCCGCCAGGTCTGGTCGCGCCTGCTGGCGCAGGGGCCGGTCGAGGTTGCCGTGTTCGGCGATATCGATCCCGACGCGACCGTTGCCGCACTTGGCCGCACCTTCGGCGCGCTGCCGGAACGCGAGGCCTTGCCCGAGACCATTGCCAACCGCCCGCTGCCCGGACCGGTGGCCAATGCCGAGCCACTGGTGCTGCGCCACGATGGCGATGCCAACCAGGCCGCTGCCCTGATCGCCTGGCCAACAGGCGGCGGCGCAGCCGGATTGCCGCAATCGCGCAAGCTCGATCTGCTCTCCCAGATTGTCGGCAATCGCCTGCTCGACAGCCTGCGCGAGGCGGAGGGAACGTCCTACACACCGCTTTCCGTTTCCGACTGGCCGGTCGATGCCGAAAGCGGTGGCTACCTGCTGGCGCTGGTCATGGTGCAGCCCGACGACGTCGAAACCGTCTTTGCCCGCGCCCAGGCCATCGCCAACGAACTCGCAGCCACGGGACCGACCGCAGACGACCTGCAACGCGTGACCGAACCGGTGCGGCAGAACATCTTCCGTGCGCAGAACAGCCACCTGTTCTGGCTCAACCGCATGGAAGGCGGGTTGTTCGATCCGCTGCGACTGGCCAATTTGCCGACGC
Source organism: Alphaproteobacteria bacterium (assembly GCA_030431435.1). Lineage (GTDB taxonomy): Bacteria > Pseudomonadota > Alphaproteobacteria > Sphingomonadales > Sphingomonadaceae > Alteraurantiacibacter. The sequence goes on from JAUIJI010000048.1 coordinate 16,702, forward strand.
TGGCGAGCGATTACCTGGCCACCACTCCCGAGGAGATACAGGCGCTGGCGCAGCGATACCTCGTCGATAATCCGGGCCTGCGGGTGGTGATCCTGCCGCAGCAGAAATGAAGAAGGGCGCGCAACAGCTTTGTAGGCAGGCGTTACTTTCTCGCATGTAACCTTTGCACCGCGCCCGACTCGGGGTTAAATGCGGCTCTTCCTTACAACTGACTCGCGGTTGACCGGCAGTTTTCCGGCATGATCGCCTTTTTACTGGATAGATTGACGTGGCACAGAACTGGACCCCCGATAGCTGGAAGCAGGACAACTTCATCGCGAAGCACCTGCCCCACTATGAAGACGCAGCCGAACTGGCTGCCGCCGAGGAAGCCCTTGCCGCGTTTCCGCCGCTGGTCTTTGCAGGTGAGGCACGCGCGCTGCGCGGGAAGCTGGCCGATGTGTCTGCCGGCAAGGCCTTCCTGCTGCAGGGCGGCGATTGCGCCGAGAGCTTTGCCGAATTCAGCGCCACCAACATCCGCGATACGCTGCGCGTGATCCTGCAGATGGCGGCAACGCTCACCTTCGCCAGCAAGATGCCGGTGGTGAAGGTGGCCCGCATGGCCGGGCAGTTCGCCAAGCCGCGCAGTGCGGCCACTGAAGTGCAGGATGGGCAGGAACTGCCCAGCTATTTCGGTGATATCATCAACGGTATCGAATTCGGCGCGGACAACCGCCGCAACGATCCCCAGCGCATGCTGCGCGCCTACAGCCAGGCTTCGGCCACGCTGAACCTGCTGCGCGCCTTCACCACCGGCGGCTATGCCAATCTGCGCCAGGTGCACCAGTGGACGCTCGATTTCATGGGCCGCAGCGCATGGGCGGAACAGTACAAGTCCATCGCCGACCGGATCGGCGAGTCGCTCGACTTCATGGAAGCATGCGGCATCGATATCGAGGATCAGCCGCAGCTGAAGATGGCCACCCTTTACACCAGCCACGAGGCGCTGCTGCTGCCTTACGAGCAGGCGCTGACACGGCAGGATTCGCTGACCGGCGAGTGGTATGACACTTCTGCCCACATGCTGTGGATCGGTGACCGCACGCGCTTCGAGGATTCGGCCCATGTCGAATATATGCGCGGCATCAACAACCCCATCGGCATGAAGTGCGGCCCCAGCCTCGAGCCGGACGCGCTGCTGCGGATGCTCGACATCCTCAACCCCGGTCGCGATCCGGGCCGGATGACGCTGATCAGCCGCTTCGGCCATGACAAGGTGGAAGCTGGTTTGCCGCCGCTGGTCCGCGCGGTGGAGCGTGAAGGCCATCCGGTGGTGTGGAGCTGCGACCCGATGCACGGCAACGTGATCAAGTCCGACAGCGGTTACAAGACCCGACCGTTCGACCGGATCATGGCCGAGGTTAAGGGCTTCTTCGCCGTGCACCGTGCGGAAGGCACCCATGCCGGCGGCATCCACGTGGAAATGACCGGGCAGGACGTGACCGAATGCACCGGCGGCGCCATCGCCATCACCGATGCCGGGCTGGCTGACCGCTATCACACGCATTGCGATCCGCGCCTCAACGCAGCGCAATCGCTGGAACTGGCGTTCACGCTGGCAGAAATGCTCAACCTCGAACTGGCAGACCGGCAGGCCGACGCCGCCTGATCCAGTTCCCGGGTCTCAAGATCACCGCTCAATGCCCGGATTGTGTCGCAGTTGATACAAACCGCGCATTGACGCGGGGCTGAGCGCCCGCCACTCTGCCGACCACGGGAAATTGCCCTTGGGAGGGGGACTTATGGCCACAGGCGCCGCTGCGGAAACGCGTTTTGACGTTGCCGCACTTATCGACAACCGGCCCATTGGCACACGTGAGATTTTCACGCTGGTGGTGTGTTCCATCGTCCTGTTCATGGACGGGTTCGACATGTATTTCCTCGGCAAGATCCTGCCCGCCATCGCCGAAGGGCTGGGTGGCGAGAGCACGGATATGCAGCCGGTCGTCACCTTCCAGCAGTTCGGCATGCTGATCGGCGCGATCATCATCCCGCCACTGGCTGACCGCATCGGGCGCAAGCCGGTGCTCGGCCTGTGCCTGCTGATGTTCGGATCGCTCACCCTGTGGGCGGCCTGGGCGGACGGTTTCACCATGCTGGCAATCCTGCGCGGCATTGCCGGTGTGTTCTTTTCCTCCATGTTGCCGGTTGGCCTGGCGATCATTTCCGAAGCCACTCCCAAGCGCCGCCGCGCGCTGTTCATGTCGATTGCCCTCGTGTGCTTTTCGGGCGGCAACCTTGGCAGCGGCTTCATGGTCACGCTGCTGCTGGAGCCTTACGGCTGGCAGATTTTCTTCATCATCGGCGGCGTCGTGCCGCTTCTTGCCATGCTGCTGTTGCTGATGATCCCGGAAAGCGTGGCCTTCCGCGTCAACCGCAATGCGGCAGACCCGCGCATCCCGGACATGTTGCGCAGGATCGATCCCGACGTGCAGCTGTCTGGCAATGAGACCTTTCACATGGGCGATCAGGCCGAGGTGGAGAAGCTGGGGCCGCTCGCCATGTTCGGCAAGCGCTTCCGCATGCAGACGATCCTGCTGTTTGCGATCTGCTTCTTCTCGCTGGGCAATATCGCGCTGCTGGCCAACTGGCTGGCCACCTTCATGCTGGAAATGCGCGGCTTGCCGCTGGCAGACTTCGCCTTCTACATGATCATCGGTTATTTCGGCGGTGCAGCAGGTACGCTGGCCATGGGCTGGCTGATGGACCGGCTCAACGTCTACCGTGTGCTGGCGGTCTATTTCGTGGTCGATGCCATCGCCATTGCCTCCATCGGCATGCTCGACGCAGGCAATGCGATCATGGTGATTTCCGCGCTGATCGTGTGGAACTTCTGCCAGGTCGGCGGGCAGACAGGCATCAACAACCTTGCCACGCTGGGCTATCCGCCCGAAATGCGCAGCAGCGGGATCGGCTGGGCAGGGGCCATGGGCCGCTTTGGCGGGGTCATCTTCCCCGCGCTGGGCGGCATGGCACTGGCGGCTTCGCTCTCGCTGGAGACGATCATGTTTGCCGCTGCCGTGCCCGCGATCCTGATTGCCATCCTGATCACCGTGCTCGGCGTGGTGAACAAGGGCAGGATCGGTGCGGCGCAGGTGCCGACAAGGGCAGCCTGAAGCCATCGCAGCCTCGCCGGTGGAACATGCCTGCTGCATGAAGAAAGGCGGGCCGGACTGCTCCGACCCGCCCTTTCAAGTCACCGGGATAGAATGGGAGTAAGATCCCGGCGGGTTACAGATCCCAGTCGTAATGGTCTGCCAGCATGCGCGGCTCGAAGCCGTAGCTGCGGGCGTTGGGATCAAACAGCATGTGCGAATTCCAGTTCGCATGCGCTGTCTTCAGTTCCTCGAACAGCTCGGGCATGCGATCCTTCAGATTGCCGCGCTCCATCGGATCTTCGATGATGTCGAACAGGAATTCGTTGTCGTTGATCTTGAGATATTTGTAGCGCCCCCGGCGCACCGCCTTCTGGTCTTTGCTCCAATAGCGCCAGAACTGCGTGCGTTCGGGCATCGGGCGTCCCATGAGTGCGGGTGCCAGGTCGATCCCGTCGAGCGGGTAGTCCGGATGCGGCGTGCCGCCTGCGGCAGCAAGGAAGGTGGGCATGAAATCCATCGACATGGCCGGGACTTCGCTTTCGGAGCCCGGCGTGGTGATACCCGGCCATTTCACGATCAGCGGCACGCGGATACCGCCTTCGAGCAGCTCGGTCTTGATGCCGGTGAAGGGCCAGGTCTTGGAGAACCGCTCGCCGCCATTGTCTGACGTGAAGACGACCACCGTGTCCTGCTCCATACCCAGCTCGGCAAGGCGGTTGAGGATGCGGCCGATGTTCATGTCCATCGACGTGACCATGCCGGCATAGGTTTCCATTGTGCCGCCGTCGAAATGGACGATGTCGAGGTCACTGTCCGAAGGAAGCTGAGACAGCCGTTCGCTCTCGCTGCGGCCCAGCGCGTCATTGGCCTCCCACGGCCAGTGCGGTGCGGTAAAGTGCAGCGAAAGGAGCCATGGTTTGTCCGGATCTGTCGCGCGATCATCGAGGAACTCGATCGAACGGTCGGCAAGCATGTCGGTGTAATAGCCGACCTCGTCGATCAGGACGTCGCCGTCCCACAGGTCCTCATTGCCGGCTACGCGATGGGTGAAATAATCCACCCCGCCGCCGCGATTGCCCCAGAATTCGTCATAACCGCTTTTCATCGGGCCATAATTGGGCAGCAGGCCCATGTGCCATTTACCCACCAGCGCCGTGTGATAGCCCTGCTCCTTCAGCAGCGAGGGCATGGTCGGATGGGCCGGGTCGAGGCCGAGGTCGGGGTTCTGCAAGGGTTCTTCCAGCCCGGCCGGGGTGCGATACTGGTATCGCCCGGTGATCAGCCCAACGCGGGTGGCCGAGCAGACGGCGGAATTGGCGTAGCCATGGGTAAACTTCATGCCCTGCGCGGCAAGGCTGTCGAGCACGGGAGTGCTGTATTCGGTGCGGCCATAGCAGGACAGGTCGGCATAACCGAGGTCGTCAGCCATGATGAACAGGAAGTTCGGCTTGCGGCGGCTTTCATGGGCAAGGCCCGGCACTGTCACCGCAAGTGCTGCGGTTCCTAGCGCTGTTGCCATGGCCTCCCGGCGGGACACGCCCGTCTTGCTTGTGGAATCAGTCACGGAATTGAACCCCCTTGGGATGAATGTGATGGGATCGGCAGGATCGGCGCCCCATGTGGAGGGAGGGCCGATCCTGCCAAGGTCGCGCGGCTGGAGTTTCCGCGCAACGAGTTTGCCTTACATCCGCACGCGGATACCAACCGTGTAACGGCGTCCGAGCAGGTCATAAACAGCTGCGTTGGACTGCGTCGAATAGCCGGTGAAAGCGCTGTAGGACGGCGTGATCGGCGGGGCTTCGTCACCCAGGTTGGTGATGTTGCCGAATACTTCCACTTCGCTTCCGCCAAGATCGAACTCATAGCCAAGCCGCAGGTCGATATAGGTGGCCGAGGCGACCTTGTTGTCCTCGATCACGCGCAGTGTCGGGCAGCGTCCGGGCTCGCCACAAGCATCCTGCAGGCCCGATCCGATGTGGCGCACCTGCA
>JAUIJI010000049.1 GCA_030431435.1 Alphaproteobacteria bacterium
GATGTTGGAACGGCACCCGGCGCTGTCCCCGGACGATGCCGCGCTCGACACGCTTGCGGGCATGGAGCCTGCCTGGCGGGCCGGGCCGGGCGCTTTGCGCCTGACGCCCGACATGTGGCCCACACGCGGCGGTCTTGACGGCTTCTTCATCGCGGTCCTGCGCAAGTCCTGACAGCGCCCCGACTTATTGCCGTATCTGCCGCAAATGTAACTTCTCGTAACAACTGGCGCGAATGCTAGACATTAGCAGCTTCGCTCGCCACATTGCGCGGCGGAACATTCCACTGGGAGACCCCTCAATGCGTAAAACTGTCCTGACTATTGCCGGTGCCGCTGGCGCAACCGCGCTGACCTTTGGCGTCCTGAACGCCCAGGGTGGCGCGCCCGCCATGGATACCAGCTCGATTGAATCGGGCACCTACGTTGCAGACGCGGGCCACTCGATGGTCAGCTGGAGCGTGAGCCATCTCGGCTTCAACGATTACTACGGCATTTTCGGTGATGTGGCCGGCACTCTGGAACTCGATACCGCCGACATCACCAATTCCTCTGTCGACGTGACGATCCCGATTGCATCGGTTGTCGTGCCGAGCGAAGGCCTGAAGGAACACTTCTTCCGTGCCGGATCCGAAGGCGGTGCACCGGATTTCTTCGGCCCGAACCCGGAACCGGCCCGTTTCGTGTCGACATCGGTCCATTCGACCGGCGACACCACGGCTGAAATCATGGGCAACCTTACCCTCAACGGCGAAACGCATCCGGTGACGATCCAGGCCGAACTTTCCGGCATGGGCAACAACCCGATGAACCAGAAAGCTACCCTGGGCTTTCATGGCACCACCACGATCACCCGTTCGCAGTACAATGTGAACTTCGGCATCCCGTTCGGCATTCCGGACCAGGTGCCTCTGGAAATTTCGGTCGCTTTCGAAAAGTAGAACCGGCAGCGACATTCGCACAAGCAGGCGCGCGGCTTCCCACGGAGGCCGCGCGCTTTCTTTATGTGTGGGCTAGACTTTCGTTAAGCATGTGCCCATATGATCGGCACCATGCACAGTCGCACGATCCTATCGCTGCTTCGACTTACACGCCCTTAGGCGTGGCTCCGGCCCTGCGCGTGGCGCAAGGGCAACCCGCCTAAGGGTTTTCATCACATCACAGTCGAATTTGGCGCACAGGCCTTGCCGTGCGCGCAATAAGCGATAAGGGCTTCCCGCCATGCCAATGCTCAAAGATCCGAGCCGAAAATACCAGCCATTCCCGCAGGTGAACTTGCCTGACCGGCAGTGGCCTTCGCGCACCATCACCGCCCCGCCCCGCTGGCTTTCCACAGACCTGCGTGACGGCAACCAGTCAATCATCGATCCGATGGATGCAGTGAAGAAGAAGCGCTTCTTCGACTTGCTCGTTGAAGTGGGTGTGAAGGAAATCGAGGTCGGCTTCCCCAGCGCGGGCCAGACCGAGTTCGATTTCATATCCGGCCTGGTGCGTTCCGGCGCGATCCCGGATGATGTCACCGTGCAGGTCCTCACCCAGTCGCGCGAGGATCTGATCAAGCGCAGCTTCGAGAGCCTCGAAGGCGCCAAGCAGGCGATCGTCCACCTCTACAATGCCGTAAGCCCGGCATGGCGCGATATCGTGTTCCGCATGAGCCGCGACGAAGTGCGCCAGATCGCCATCAACGGCGCAAAGCTCTTGCGCGACGAGGCAGCCAGGCGTCCGGATACGGACTGGCACTTCCAGTATTCGCCGGAAACCTTCTCCACCGCAGAACTCGATTTCAGCCTCGAGGTTTGCGAGGCGGTGATGGAGGTGCTGCAGCCGACGCCCGAGCATCCGGTGATCCTCAACCTGCCGGCCACGGTCGAGGCGGCAACGCCCAATATCTACGCTGACCAGATCGAGTATTTCTGCCGCAACCTGCCCAACCGCGACAGCGCGGTGATCAGCCTGCACACGCACAATGACCGTGGCACTGGTGTCGCTGCAGCGGAACTGGGCATCATGGCAGGCGCAGACCGCGTCGAAGGCTGCCTGTTCGGCAATGGCGAGCGCACCGGCAATTGCTGCCTGGTGACCGTGGCGATGAATCTCTACACGCAGGGCGTCGATCCCAAGCTCGACTTCAGCGATATCGACAAGGTCATCGAGACAGTCGAATATTGCAACCAGCTGCCCGTGCACCCGCGCCATCCCTATGGCGGCGAACTGGTGTTCACGGCCTTTTCCGGCAGCCATCAGGATGCCATCAAGAAGGGCTTCGAAGCGCTGACCACGCGCAATGACGAGTTGTGGCGCGTGCCTTATCTGCCGATCGATCCGGCGGACCTGGGCCGCAGTTACGAGGCTGTCATCCGCGTGAACTCGCAAAGTGGCAAAGGCGGTTTTGCCTGGGTACTGGAACAGGACCAAGGCCTGAAACTGCCCAAGAAGCTGCAGGCCGATTTCTCGCGCCATGTGCAGATCATGGCCGATGAACTGGGCCGCGAGCTCAATGCAGCCGACATCTGGACCTGCTTCAAGCAGGCCTATTTCGTCAAGGTGGACAAGCGCCACTTCCGCCTCGTCGATTTCGAGGAAAACAAGGGCAGTGACGGTACGCGCCTTTTCGCAGGCACGATCGAGGTCGAAGGCAAGGCACGAAGCGTGTCGGGCCGTGGCAAGGGACTGATATCCTCGGTCGCTGCCACGCTGAAGGAATCTTTCGGCATAGAGTTGGAAGTGCTCGACTATTCCGAGCACGCGCTTGGTGCGGGTACCGATGCGCAGGCCGCAGCCTATGCCCAATGCGCCTTGCCTGACGGCGAGGTCGTTTGGGGCGTCGGTATTGACGAAGATGTCGCAACCGCGAGCGTGCGCGCCATCCTTTCTGCTGCCAACGCGGCCAAGGCGCAAAATAACTAGGTAGCACTACCTGCGGGCAGAGCAGCGCTTTGCCAATCCAGACACGGGCAAGACCGGTCACGATAGCAATTGTGGCCGGTCAATGCTCGAATCTGTGACTCTTCTCATCCTGACGCTGGCTGCCGGTGCCGCTGGCGGGTTCGTGCTTGGCAGGGCGCGAGGCAAGCGAGAGGCATGTTCCCAGGTTGCATCGCCTGATGAAAGGTCCGAACTCGCCGCACAGGCGGAAGCGAGCGCCCGTGAGGCCGACAAGGCAAGGATCCAGCGCGCCAGGGCCCTGTCACGCCTGAGCCATGAACTGCGTACGCCGCTCAATGCCATCCTTGGTTTTGCCGAACTGCTCCAGGCCGGCGATCTCGACGAGCCCCACCGACGACAGATTCAGCTTATCGCCGAATCGGGACGCACGATGCTGCGCCTGCTGGCTGACATCCATGATATTGCACGCCTCGAAAGCGGGCGATTTCGACTTGTCATCGAAACTTGCGACTTGCGCGAGGAGTTGCAGTGCTGCGCTGACATGATCGCACCGGGTGCAAAATCCTGCGGTACCGCCGTGGACTGGCATGTCGCCAGCAACATCCCCGATCACGTCAGTTTCGACCGGATCCGCCTGCGTGAAGTGTTGCTGGGCCTGCTTGGCAATGCTGTGAAGTCAGCTCCCGGAGGCCAGGTGTCCCTCAATGCAAAGCTGGTGGATTTCGGAACTGGCAGCGCCATCGAAATTGCTGTGTGCGACAATGGCTGCGGGATCGCACCCGAAAGGCAGGAGGTGATCTTCGAGCCCTTCTTCGAGCACGACGACTGGCCTGACAATGATCCGGACATGTCCGGCCTCGGGCTTCCGATCGCCCGGCAAGTCATTCATCACATGGGTGGCGAACTGCTGCTCGAAAGCACACCCGGCATCGGCAGCACATTTACCATTACCCTGCCTGTCGAAGTGGCGCCGCATGCCGCTGAAGCTACCGCAATGCCGGGCACGACGATTGTGCCGCCGGACTTGCGCGTCCTTGTTGCCGAGGACAATGCGATCAACCAGCAACTGATCCTGGCGATGCTGGAAGCCGTCGACGCAAGCACCACGCTGGTGGCGACTGGCAGTGAGGCACTCACCGCCGTTGCAAAGGCCGATGCGGCAGGTGAACCCTACGACCTTGTCCTGATGGACCTGCAGATGCCGGAAATGGGTGGGCTGGAAGCATCACGTCGTTTGCGCCACGCCGGATTTGGTCCAGACAAGCTTCCCATCCTTGCGCTGAGCGCCGACTGTTTCCCGGAAGATATCGAGCAATGCCTCGCTGCCGGAATGCAGGGCCATATCGCGAAGCCGGTTCGCCTCGCCGAACTGACCCGGAAGATTGCGGAATATCGACGGACAGCGACTGACTCGCAAGATGTGGCGGAAAGGCAGAAACCAGAGCTGCGGATACCCGCCTTGCCGCAATCCATCGACATGGCGGCGCTGGAAGCGAAATATGCCAACCGCAAGGAGCAACTCTTCAAACTCGTGAGCCAGGCCCTCCACGATGCTCCCGAAACGGTCGATTGGGAAAAATTGCTGCGCGCCATGCACAAGATTGCAGGCACAGCCGCCAGTTTCGGGGATGCCGCGTTGGGTGATCTTTCCCGTGATACTTGCCGCAGGCTGGGAGCAGAGCGATCAGCGAAAACGCGCCGGATGCTTCTGGCGCTGGCATTTCCTACGTTGCACCCAGCAGACTAGCCATTCTGCCCCGCATCGACACCGGTATCGGTCCAGATCGCGTCAGCCATGGCATCAAGTTCTGTAAAGTCGACGCCTTCGCCAAGCGGATCGAAGCGGTTAAGGGTCATGCGCTTCGCTGCCGGTTGCAGGAGGTTGCGCCTCAGTGCTGCCTGCAGGAGACGCATGCGCATGAGCACTTCTTCAGCTGCAAGTTCTTCGTCAATCTTGCGCCTTGCGATCCAGTGTGCCTCGATCTGCGAAACGCGAGCGAGGACCACCTCATTATAATGGCGGTGCGGTCCGCGATGCAGTGGCAGGCCGAGAACAACGGCGGCTTTTTCCACCGCAGGGAGCAGCAAGCCGTTGAAGCGGAAGTCATCAAATCCGATGCGGTCGCGGCCGATACTGTCGAACAATCGGGAGAACTGCCGGAAATTGAGCAACTGTCGTGGCAGCAGGTGATGCCGCTGCATACCACGCTGGTAGCCGGGCTGTCCCGGCTTGTTGACTGAACGAAACGGTAGCCTTGCACGCACAGTGCCATACAGCCCTCCGCCGGTTTGCACCGGGCGTGGCCCTGCTACCTTGAACCTCTCCACACAGATACAATGCCCTCATCTTCATGAGGCTCCAAGATCAAAGTGTCACCGCTGGGGCCGGTCAGGGACATTGTTTCCTCTATCTTGCCGCTTTCCACGAGCCAGTGAAGTAAACGCAAAGCCACCTTGGCCCCTTGCGTCTTGTCAAGCGCCAGGTCCGGATCAAGCACGAGTTCCTGACCGGTGAAGAGCGCCAAGCCACGGCTGCGCAATGACCCGTCTTCGAGGCTGACAAGGCTCGTCAGGCCAAATCCGGGAAAAGCCCCGCCACCGAGCCAACGGGTGACAGCATCGCGAAAATAGGAGGGCTCGCACGCCGTTCCTGCCGGTGGCCAGGCAATTGCCTGCAAGCCAGGGAGATCGGACAACTCGGTAGTCAACCAAGCTAGGCACCTGAGGACAGGAACCATCGGACCACCGCTTACAAGGTGTGGGCCAGGGACAAGTGTCACACATTCCAAGGCGGCCAGATCGCATTCAACCTCGAATCCGAATTGCTGGTCTATTCCTTCGGCAGGCCTGCCTGCGTCTCCGGGAGCGAGCCCCGCCATGTCGAACGTCAGACCGTTGGCAAGCAGTTCAACCCACTGCAGCTGCTCTGTCGGGTCCGGACATTCCAGCGTCACGGCAAACTGGCCATGTTTTCGCGAAAGGCTCTGCAGATCACGCGCGCACGGCCGCTCACCCGCTGCAAACAGCAGCGTGACGGCGTTATCCAGCCAGGGGCTGGCAGTGCGCGTTTCGGTTGTAATCTCGAGCTACCCCTCGTGCTGGACCTTAGCTTTCCCAACCCGGTGTTGATTGCCTATTCAAAACTGCCGGTAAAGCAAGGAGTTGGAACCAAATCCGTTCAATTGTAGCCATTTAGATGGTCAAGAGTGGATGAATTTACATTCACAGGGTTTCTACGCCGACTTCACAGAGCTAGATACCGCCCATGCATACGATTTCCTGCGTTCTTGGTGTCGAAACCTCTCTCAGCGGTCGCAAATGGCAATGGCTGGGCGGTAACATGCAATTGTCCTCCTCTGCGACCACCAGTGGTGATGACATTGTGGACCAGCTTCTGCTGGCCCGCGGAGCGCCGACTGAAGACCTCGCGTTGCATCGCGATCCCAGCCTGCGCAGCTTCCTGCCGGACCCATCCGAATTTCGCGACATGGACGCAGCAGCAAGCCGCATTAGTGAAGCAGTAATGTGCGCAGAAAAGGTTACCATATATGGTGACTACGACGTGGACGGCGCGACCAGTGCTGCCCTCCTCATCCGCTTCCTGCGCATGTTGGGCCATGATGCGGAATACTACATTCCCGACCGCTTGCTGGAAGGTTACGGCCCGTCGGGCGAAGCCCTTGTCGAAATTGGTAAACAGGGCAGCAGCCTGATCGTTACCGTGGATTGCGGCGCAATGGCGCACGAGGCGCTGGCCATGGCCAATGATGCGGGCGTGGATGTTATCGTGGTCGATCACCACAAGTGTTCGCCCGAATTGCCCCGCGCGCTTGCCCTGGTGAACCCGAACCGGCTCGATGAAAATGACCTCGCCGCCTCGCATGGCCATCTTGCGGCCGTTGGCGTGGCGTTCCTGCTCGCCGTCGCCATCGCGCGGACATTGCGCGAGCGTGGCTATTTCAAGGATCGCAAGGAGCCGGACCTGTTCGCCCTGCTTGACCTTGTGGCTCTCGGCACCGTTGCTGATGTTGCCGCGATCAAGGGCCTGAACAGGGCCTTTGTTGCGCAGGGACTCAAGGTCATGGCGCACCGCCGTAACATCGGCATGGCCGCACTGATCGATGCATCGCGGCTCAACCGCTCTCCCACATGCAGCGATTGCGGCTTTGCGCTTGGGCCAAGAATCAATGCTGGCGGGCGCGTTGGCGAATCGACGCTTGGCGTTCGCCTGCTGACAACCGGGGATCCGGAAGAAGCGCGCGCCATCGCCGAACAACTCTCAGCCCTCAATGATGAGCGCCGTGCCATCGAGGCTGCGGTGCAGGAAGCAGCGGAAGAGCAGCTGGCCAGTCAGCACAACCGCGCGGTCCAGCTGGTATCGGGCGCAGGATGGCATCCCGGTGTGATCGGGATCGTTGCCGGACGTATCAAGGAGAAAACCGGCAAACCCGCGATCGTGATCGCGCTTGATGCAGAGACCGGTCAGGGAAAGGGATCTGGACGGTCAATCAGCGGCGTGGATCTGGGCGCGGCCATTATCGGTGCTCGCGAATCCGGGCTGCTTGTTGCTGGCGGCGGTCACGCCATGGCGGCAGGGCTGACCGTTGATGCCGGCAAAGTGGAAGAATTCGGCGAATGGCTGGATGCCAGGCTCGCAACCGCAGTAGCCAGGGCCTCTGCCGAAAAAGTGCTGAAGCTAGACCTTTCACTGGCCCCCGGCGGTATGACTCCCGAACTGGTAGAGACGCTGGAACGTGCCGGACCATTCGGCGTGGGCTGGCCCGGCCCGCGCATTGCCGTGGGACCGGTGCGAATCGTCAAGGCGGATATCGTCGGGACCGATCACCTGCGCCTTATCGCGGCGGGCGATGACGGGCGATCGTTCAAGGCCATCGCTTTTCGCGCCGCAGAATCGCAAATGGGCCAGGCGCTGCTTCATGGATCACGCGGGCGAAAGGTGCATCTTGCAGGGCGCGCAAAGATCGATGACTGGGGTGCACGGCCTGCGGCGGAACTGCACCTGGAAGATGCCGCCTGGGCAGATTAATGCGCTTTGCGGCGATTTAGCTGCCGGGAGGGCTTGACCGTTATGATTTGCCCCCCTAAGTGCGCCGCTCGCACCGCAGATGGCCCCTTCGTCTAGCGGTTAGGACGCGGCCCTTTCACGGCTGAAACACGGGTTCGATTCCCGTAGGGGTCACCAGCGGTGCGGATTTCCTCCGACATACTGCATGAAGCAGATCAGGCCCCTTCGTCTAGCGGTCAGGACGCGGCCCTCTCACGGCTGAAACACGGGTTCGATTCCCGTAGGGGTCACCACCCGGACATTCTCCGGTCCCAATTCGTTTAGACATTGGCACCCCGCGTTTCTTGCGGCTAAGGCAGCGCGCATGGACGGGCGGCACATCCCCTATGGCGGTATCGCGATTGCCTTTCTGACCGGCATCGTTCTGCTCGTTGCCGGCATAGAATTGCCGATTGTCTTCGGAATCGTGCTCGTGTGGTGTGCCTCTTTCTGGCTGGCCATGCCACCGCCCCAGGAACCGCCCCCTGCCGCCCTGGAAGGCGTGCAGTTGACGCGTTCCGGAATGCGCGACCTGATCGAACATTCCGGCCTGCCGATGCTCATGCTCGATTCCAACCGGATCATCGTTGCCAACAAGGCTGCCCGCGAAGCAATTGGCGCGCATGTCGTAGGGCAGGACGCGCGCGTTGCCCTGCGTCACCCGGCCGCGGTGGACCTGCTGGCGCGCAGATCCAGCAGCACGGCGATTGTGCAGGGCCTGACCGGCCCGCGCAGTTCGTGGCAGATGTCGATCCAGCACATTGATGAACGCTATAGCCTGGTGGAACTGGTCAACCGCACGTCCGAAGCCGATGTCAGCCGCGCGCACACCGATTTCGTTGCCAACGCCAGCCACGAGTTGCGCACCCCCCTCGCCTCGATCATCGGCTACATGGAAACGCTGGTCGATGAAGGCGATGCGGTACCGCCCAAGCAGGCAAGCAAGTTCTATGGCACCGTCCTGAAGGAAGCACGGCGCCTGCAATCACTGGTCGAGGACCTGATGTCATTGAGCCGGGTGGAAGCTGAAAAGCATGACCAGCCCCGCGAACTCGTCAATTTCCTGCAGTTGGTCAAACAGGCATCACGCGACGGAGCCGGTCCCGACAGGTTGCAGCGCCTGAAGTATGAGCTGGTATCCGAGCCGATCACCATTCGCGGAGACGAGAAGCAGCTCGAACAACTTGTGCGGAACCTCGTCGACAATGCGATGAAGTATGGCAAGGACGATGCGGACGTCACGATTGGCCTGCGCAAGGATGATCGCGATATGGCTGTTCTGAGTGTGCAGGATCGCGGCGAAGGGATTGCACCCGAGCATCTGCCCCACCTTACGCGGCGCTTCTACCGAACCGACCCGAGCCGAAGCCGGGCCGCTGGCGGTACCGGCCTTGGACTAGCCATCGTGAAGCATATCGTCGAACGGCATCGCGGAAGGCTGGATATCGCCAGCAAACAAGGGGTTGGCACAACCGTTACTGTTCGCATCCCGGTGGTCACCGACGATCCCTGAGCGCACTTGCGGTGCCGGATTCTGTCGCATTTTCGAAACAACGGTGGAAACCGTCACAAAAGTGCAAAGAAGCGGACATATTTGCGCCCCGAGCTTGTCACATATCGGACAAATCGGAGTTGAGTCGTGAACAGAACAATGATCGCCATGCTGGCTGCAAGCACCGCACTGGTAGCACCGGCAGCCCAGGCGCAAACCGACGAAATCAGCGCCCTGCGCGCCCAGATCGAAGCGCTGCAGTCCCAGGTGGACATGCTGTCCAACCGCCTTGGCGAAATGGAAGCCGAAGCTACGACCACGCAGGTTGAAGTGGCTGCCAACACAGCTGAAATCGCCGCGACAGCAGCAGCAATCCCCGCAGCGCCTGTAGACGATGGTGTGACCATAAGCTTTTCCGGTGCCCCCGAGATCGAAGCGCCGGGTGGCTGGTCATTCAAGCCCTTTGGCCGCCTGATGATGGACGCCGGCACGGTAAACCTGCCCGATTCGCTCGGCCGCAGCGAGGGTTTCGGCAGCGAGATGCGCCGCGCGCGCATCGGCATGGAGGGCGATATCCCCGGCGGGTTCGGCTACAAGTTCGAGGTCGATTTTGCAGACGGTTCTGCAGAACTGACCGACGCCCTGCTTACCTACAAGGATGACGGTGTCACCCTTACCGTGGGCCAGCACAACACCTTCCAGGGCCTTGAGGAACTCACCAGCAGCCGCTGGTCCTCCTTTATCGAGCGTGCCGCTTTCACCGATGCCTTCGGTTTCGAGCGCCGCATGGGTGTTTCGGCACAGTATTCCGGCGGCGATGTGCTGCTGCAGGCGGGCATCTTCACTGACAATCTCGGCGATCTTTCGAACAAGAACTGGAGCATCGACGGGCGCGCGGTCTATTCACCCAAGCTGGGCGACACACGCCTGCACCTTGGCGGATCCGTCCACCTGACCGAACTCGAATCGGGCAGTACCGTCCGTTATCGCCAGCGCCCGCTGGTGCATTTCACCTCTGAGCGCCTGATCAACACCGGCAATATCGCCGCTGAGAGCGAATTCGGCGTGGGTCTGGAAGCCGCGGTGATCAATGGCCCCTTCCACGCTGTCGGCGAAGCTTTCTGGCAAAGCGTCGACATGCCCGTTGGCCCGAGCCCGGATTTCTTCGGCAGCTATGTCGAAGTCGGCTACTTCTTCACCGAAGGCGATAGCCGCGGATACAAGGGCGGCAAGTTTGACCGCACCCGCCCGGCTAATCCGGTTGGTGAAGGCGGCATCGGAGCGATCCAGGCAATTGTTCGCTACGATCACCTTGACCTGACCGATGGCCCCTTCATCGGCGGTTCGCAGGACGGTTATTTCGCCTCGCTTGTGTGGGTGCCGACAGACTACACCCGCTTCATGCTCAACTATGGCCGTCTCGAATATGACAACGCCATATTCGCGCTGCCCGGCGGAAGCACCTCTTATGGAGCCGACGTGGTCGGTTTCCGCGGGCAAGTGGATTTCTGATCTCACCTGTGGACACAGACACATCTCTGTCACATTTTGCGACCAGAGCGTGTCCGCATTCTGTCGCGGTTTCGTAACAGACCGCATCTAGTTCCATCCATGACCGAAGTGGAAATACACATGACCAAGACCTTCAAATACGCAGCAGTTGCCCTTGGCGCGCTCACCCTTGCATCCTGCGGCGGAAGCGGTGGCGGTGGCGGCGACCAGGCGATCCGCGCGGTCGGCTCCTCCACCGTCTATCCCTTCGCAACCGTCGTTTCGGAAACCTTCGCCCGCAACTATCCCGAGTTCCCCTCCCCGCTGATCGAATCGACCGGTACGGGTGGCGGCATGGCGCTGTTCTGCGAAGGTGCTGGCCCGGATACGCCGAGCCTTGCCAATGCATCGCGTCGCATGAAGCTGTCCGAATTCGAAACCTGCCTGGCCAATGGCGTGACCGGTGTCACCGAACTGCAGGTCGGCCTTGACGGTATCGCCTTTGCCTCGGCCAATGGTGGCATCGACATGAACCTGACGCCGGAGATCGTTTACAAGGCGATCGCTGCCAATCCTTACGGCCAGGAACAGACTGCCGAGAACTGGTCGGATATCGATCCCTCGCTGCCTGACCTGCCGATCCTGGTCTACGGCCCGCCCTCGACCTCCGGCACGCGCGATGCGCTGAAGGAACTGGTCCTCGAAGTCGGATGTGAAGCCGATCCGGCAATGGAAGCCATCAAGGAAGAAGACGAGACCCGTTACGAACAGATCTGCACCGAAGTGCGGACCGATGGTGCCTTCGTGGACCAGGGTGAGCAGGACAATCTGATCGTGCAGAAGATCGAAGGCAATGCCGATGCCATCGGCGTGTTCGGCTATTCCTATCTGGAAGAAAACATCGATCGTGTTCACGGCCTGACCATGAACGGTGTGGAGCCGACATACGAGAACATCTCCAGCTTCGCCTATCCCGGCGCTCGCCCGCTCTACGTCTATGTCAAGAATGATCACGTCGATGCCATCGCTGGCCTGCGCGAATTTCTTGCCACCTGGGCGGAAAGCTGGGGAGTGGGTGGCCCGTTGGCTCAAATCGGTCTTGTCGCCAGCCCTGAGGACGTTATGGCGCGTAACAACGCTGCTGTGACGGAACTCCCGGCACTGACGACTGCTGATTTCGAATAAGGTTTCAAACGCGCGCAATGTCATCAGCCATACCGCTTCTCCTCGCCATTGGGCTGGGGCTCGCCGGGTGGCTGGTGGCCCGCTCGCGTGCATGGAAATTCAAGCGCGAGGCGGCCGACGGTCGCCTTGCGTCCCTTCCTAACTACCACGCATGGTATGCCGGTCTGTGGATCGGCGTGCCGGTGCTCCTGTGGGGGATCATCTGGAATGCCATCAGCGGCAATCTGATCCTCCAGCATGTCCTTTCGAATCCCGCTGCGCAGGGCATTCCTGCGTTTGGCATGCGGCGCGATTCGATCCTCAATGAAGCGCGCAATGTTGCCAGCGGCCTCGCTGACCGCGCCCTTGCCCCCGAGGCTCAGGCTCTGGTCGAGCCGTTCCGTGAAGCAACCATGCTCTACAACGGCATCGGCATTGCCGTGGCACTGGTGCTGGCGCTGATTGGCGCGGCCTGGGCGTTCATGCGCCTGAAGCCGCAATTCGGCGCGCGTACCCGGGTTGAAAAGGGCGTGTTGACGGTTCTTTTCGTTGCCTCTCTGGTCGCCATCCTGACCACCTTCGGCATTTTCCTGACGCTGATATTCGAGACCTATCGCTTCTTCGAGATGGTCTCACCGATTGATTTCCTGTTCGGCACGCATTGGGCACCGGACCCGATGGCCAGCGGAGCGCCTGATGGCAGCCGCTATGGTGCGATCCCGTTGTTCTGGGGCACGATCTTCATCGGGGCGATCATTGCGATGATCGTGGCGATTCCTGTGGGCCTGATGAGCGCGATCTACCTCACGCAATACGCTCCTGCCCGCCTGCGCAGCTGGATCAAGCCCGCGCTGGAGATACTCGCCGGTGTGCCGACCGTGGTTTACGGCTATTTCGCCGCGCTGACGATTGCCCCTGCGATTCGCGATATCGCGATGTCCGTCGGCATCTCCAACGCTTCGAGCGAAAGCGCGCTCGCCGCAGGCCTCGTTATGGGCGTGATGATCATCCCCTTCGTTTCCTCGATGGCCGACGATTCGATTGCGGCCGTGCCCCAGGCGATGCGCGATGGATCGCTGGCGATGGGCGCAACGACCAACGAGACAATCCGCCGTGTGCTGATTCCCGCAGCGCTGCCGGGCATCGTCGCCGGCATCATGCTGGCAGTAAGCCGCGCAATCGGTGAGACGATGATCGTGGTGATGGCTGCGGGCTATGCCGCCAACCTGTCGGGCAACCCGCTCGAAGCGATGACCACGGTGACGGTGCAGATCGTAGCCATGCTGACGGGAGAGGCCAGCCTCGATCATCCCGCCACGCTCAGCGCCTTCGCGCTCGGATTCGTCCTGTTCATCATCACCCTCATTCTGAATGTCATCGCCTTGCGTGTGGTGAAGAGGTTCCGCGAAGCTTATGAGTGAGGTCATCACCCCCACGCGCACGCCGGAATTCGAAGCCCGGCTGAAAAAGCGCTATGCCGCCGAACGAAGGTTCAAGGCTGCCGGCCTTGGCGCGGTGATATTTTCGGTCGTCGTTCTGATCTTCCTGCTCGGCAACATGCTGATGAACGGCCTCGGCGGTTTCCAGCGCACGGTGCTGGATGTCCCGATCGACATGTCGAGCATGGCGATTACCGTGCCGGACACTGACAACGAGGCGACGATTGTCCGCTCGCTGCAATCGCAGGGATTGCCGGAAATAGTCCGGTTCGCCGCTGAGGAAGCGCTCGGCGAAGATGGCGCGGCACAGGTCAACTCCGAAGCATGGCGCGACGTAGCGGCAGAGCTGGTTGAAGATCGCAGCCTTTTGCAAGGCACGCATACTTTCTCCCTCGTCACCAGCGAGGACCTCGCCTCGGCATATGCCGGTGACGGACAAGCCGCGCTGCAACCACTGGCTGAGGAGCTTGCCGCAAAAGGCCTTTTGCACGACGGTTTCGATCCCGGCTTCATGGCGCGGTCCGATGCCACGGACCCGCAGCTGGCCGGTATCTGGGGTGCATTGAAGGGCTCGATCCTGACCATGATCGTCACCTTGCTGCTCGCTTTCCCGGTGGGTGTGCTCGCCGCGCTCTACCTGGAAGAGTATGCCCCGCGAAACCGCTGGACCGACATCATCGAAGTATCGATCAACAATCTCGCAGCGGTTCCCTCGATCATTTTCGGCCTGCTCGGGCTCGCCGTATTCCTGACCCTGTTCCCGGGATACCGCTCTGCCCCGCTGATCGGCGGGATGACGCTGGCGCTGATGACGATGCCGGTGATCGTCATTTCCGGGCGCAACGCGATCAAGGCCGTACCGCCTTCTATCCGCGACGGCGCATTGGCCATCGGGGCCTCTCCGGTACAGGTGGTGTTCCACCACGTGCTGCCGCTCGCCCTGCCCGGCATCCTGACCGGTACCATTATCGGCATGGCCCGCGCGCTGGGTGAAACCGCGCCGCTGCTGCTGATCGGGATGCGCGCCTTCGTCTCCACTCCGCCAGATGGTTTTACCGATAACGCCACCGTCCTGCCGATGCAGATCTTCCTGTGGTCTGACCAGATCGACCGCGGATTCGTTGAACGCACGAGTGCGGCTATTATTGTGCTATTGATCTTCCTCCTGCTGATGAATGGCCTCGCCATTTACCTGCGCAACAAATTTGAGAAGAAATGGTGATTGAACAGAACGTCGCCACCAGCGGCAAGAGCCTGGAAGCCGAAGCGGAAGCGACCTCGGCACCCAAGATCAGCGCGTCCGGCGTGTCTGTGTTCTATGGGGACAAGCGCGCCATCGACGAGGTGTCGATCGATATTCATACCGAACACGTCACCTCCTTCATCGGCCCGTCGGGCTGCGGCAAGTCCACGTTCCTGCGCACACTCAACCGCATGAATGACACGATCCCCTCTGCCCGGGTGGAAGGAACCATCGAACTTGATGGCGAGGATATCTATCATTCCGGCATGGACGTGGTGCAACTGCGCGCACGGGTGGGCATGGTGTTCCAGAAACCCAACCCTTTCCCCAAGTCGATCTACGAAAACATCGCATATGGTCCGCGCATCCATGGCCTGGCGCAAGGCAAGAACGAGCTCGACCAGATCGTGGAACGAAGCCTGCTTCGCGCTGGCTTGTGGGAAGAGGTCAAGGACCGACTGGAGGATTCCGGCACCGCGCTTTCCGGAGGGCAGCAGCAGCGCCTGTGCATCGCGCGGGCCATCGCGGTCGATCCCGAGGTGATCCTGATGGACGAGCCATGCTCTGCCCTTGACCCGATCGCCACGGCAAAGATCGAGGAACTTATTGACGAACTTCGTGGCCGCTACGCCATCGTAATCGTCACCCACTCGATGCAACAGGCCGCCCGCGTTTCGCAGCGCACGGCCTTTTTCCACCTTGGAAACCTGGTGGAGTATGGACATACCTCGGACATATTCACTAATCCTCGGGAACAACGGACCCAGGATTACATTACTGGGCGATATGGATAGTCAGAAAGACACCCGGCACGTGGCAGAACACACCGTCAAAGCATTTGACGAAGACATTACCCGTCTTCGTGGCCTGATCGCCGAACTCGGTGGTCTGGCAGAGCTTGCGATCCAGCAATCCCTTGAAGCCATGGTAACCGGTGACGAGGAACTGGCACGCGAAGTTGTCGAACGTGACAAGAAGATGGATGCGCTGGAAGCTGAAGTCGATGCCATGGCCGTGCGCATGCTTGCCCTGCGCGCGCCAATGGCGGATGACCTGCGCGAGATTATCGCCGCGCTCAAGATCGCAGGCGTTGTCGAACGCATCGGCGATTATGCCAAGAACATCGCCAAGCGCACCGGCCGCATCGAAGGGCGCAGCCATTTCGAACCGCTGACATTGCTTCCAGCCATGGGCGAAGTTGCCGCGGAAATGGTGCACGACGTGCTCACCGCCTATGCCGCCCGCGATCCCATCGTGGCGCGCGAGGTGATCGAACGCGATGCCAAGGTCGACGCCTTTTACGACAGCATCTTCCGCAATGTGGTGAGCTTCATGGTCGAGAACCCGGCCACGATCAGCACCGCCGCTCAATTGCTGTTCGTTGCGCGCAATATCGAACGCATCGGCGACCACGCAACCAATGTTGCAGAGATGGTTCATTTCGCCGCAGTCGGATCCTATCCGACCGACGTCGAACGTTGAAATATTCCTGACGCATTTTTGACATATTACAGCGTCGAATCGGAGGGCCGCGGGTGTCGCGGACCCGGAGGATAAGACCATGTCCGCGCCAAAGCTCTTGCTTGTGGAGGACGATTCGGCATTGGCCGAATTGCTTGAATACCGCTTCGAAAGCGAAGGTTACAACGTACGCGTCACCGCCGATGGCGAAGAAGCCATGATGCTTGCCGCGGAGGAAACGCCCGACCTGGTCATCCTCGACTGGATGATTGAAGGGGTCAGCGGGATCGAGGTTTGCCGCCGCCTGCGCCGCGAAAAGGAAACGGCGCATGTGCCCATCATCATGCTTACCGCGCGTGAGGCAGAAGATGACCGCGTCCGTGGTCTCGAAACCGGTGCTGACGACTACGTCACCAAGCCGTTCTCCCCGCGCGAGCTGCTTGCCCGTGTATCCGCCGTATTGCGTCGAGTGCGCCCTGCCCTTGCCGGTGAAACCATTGAAGCGGGTGATCTGCGCCTTGATCCGGTGGCGCACCGTGTGGAACGCCGTGGTCGCCAGTTGCAGATTGGCCCCACCGAATACCGGCTGATCAAGTTTTTCATGGAGCATCCACGCCGGGTGTTTTCCCGCGGGCAATTGCTCGACGCGGTATGGGGTAACGGCAGCGAGATCGAGGAACGCACGGTTGACGTGCATATCCGTCGGCTGCGCAAGGCCATCGCTGTCGAGAATGCGCGCGACCCGATCCGGACTGTCCGCTCAGCTGGCTACGCTCTCGAACCGGTATGAGGATCATACGTAGTTGCGTGAATTCTGCTCGTTCGTCATGATCTTATTCTTCGCCGTGTGAACGTGTCTTATTTGCATCAAATGGGTGAATGCTGTTTTTTTAGCGATAGTTGGAACTTGACGGCTGCTTGTGCGCTGCACTAAGACACCACCATTGCATACAAATTTTTTGAAGCGAGTGAGGTAGGATGTTGAAGAAATTTATCGCAAGCGCAGTTGCAGGTACTCTGGCTGTCTCATCAGTTGCCGCTGCAGCAGCTCCGATCGCTTTCCAATCGGCTGATCGCACCGCTTCTCCGGTTGCTTCGGCTGAGGAAATGGAAGGTGCCAGCGAAGTTTGGCTCGTCCTTGCGTTCGCTGCCATTGCCGCCGGCCTCATCGTGCTGATTGAAGGCAACGAAGACGACGTGGACGATCTGCCCACCAGCCCGTAATCACGGCTGGAAACAGTTTTAGAAAGCCCCTGCCTCGGCAGGGGCTTTTTTTATGTCCTGTCGGGTTTGCCGAATCAGCGGCAGGCGCTGCCGGTCCACCTGTCTGCCTGGTCGAGATGGAAGTGATCGGCATGTGCTGCATTGTAATCTGGCGAAAGCACCGTGGAAAAGCTGGCGCATGCGGCATCGCGGGCTTCGCGCAGGAAGGCCGCAGCTTCGTCTGCACCATCCCAATCCCCTAGCAGGCTGATACGGCGGCCATCTTCCAGCAAGAAGGCGGCGATATCGATCGCATTGCCAATGGCGTGCTCGCTCCACCGACCGTCATTGCCACCACCGATCGTGCGGCAGTTGTAAGTTCCGAGGTGCTCGACACGGGCCACGCGCGAACCCAGTATCTCTTGTGCGGCTGGTTGGACGCCGTGGCGCATCCACATCTCGAAACCGGTTGCGGCAAGGCAGGTCATTTGCGGATTGGCGGGGGTCAGCGCACCCTCTGTCAGCACGGTGCGGTCTTCCCGACGGCATGACTCATCGCCGCTTGGTTCGAGCACCTGATAAGCAACTCCGGCCCGATCAAGCACTGCGCGACAGCTTTCGACATCGCCGCGCAAGCCATCAAGCTTCTGCCCCGTGGCCCAGCCCGGCGGGTGTGCCAGTTCCAGCGGTGCCCAGGGATTGTGCTGCGGGTTCTCCTGCAGCCATCCGCGCCCTGCCAGTCCGATCGCTCCCAGCACCAGCACACCGATAACTATACGGTCGAGCTTGAACCTGCCGATCCTTTTCGAAATCCGCATCAGTGGAAATCGCGCGACTTGGGGATGATGCGGTGGTTGCGTGGATGGCTGCGCATCGACGGGCCGCGATTGCCGATGGGGCTGGTAACATGGTCTGCCCGCGCCAGCGGTGCCTGCAGCAGATCGTCCGACAGGCGATGCAACTCATGCGTCGCATCGGTCAGGTGATGGGCGATGACGTGGATCACTTCGTCATCATATTCCACCCGCCCGCGCACTTCCATCATCCGCGATCCCATCACCACGCGGCGCTGCCTTTCCTTGAGGTCCGGCCAGACGACGAGGTTGATCACACCGGTCTCGTCCTCCAGCGTGATGAAGCACACGCCCTTGGCGCTGCCGGGACGCTGGCGGATCAGCACCACGCCTGCCACCTGCACCATGCTGCGCGTTTTCCGGTCACGCAGGTCACACGCGCGCACGAAGCCGCGCTCTCCCAGCGATGCCCGCAGGAATGCCATCGGATGTGCCTTCAGCGAAAGGCGCGTGGTCTGGTAATCGGCCACCACTTCTTCCGACAGGGGCATCCTGGGCAGCACCGCCCTGCCCACTTCTGCGCCTTGCGCACGGGTTTCCGCATGGGCGAACAGCGGCAGGTCCGGCCCTGCCACAAGGCTGCGCGCATCCCACAGCGCCTGTCTTCGCGATAGCTGCATGGATGTGAAACAATCGGCACTGGCAAGCCGTTCCACATGGGCAGGCGAAATCCGCGCCCTTTCGCGCAATTGCTCGACATCGCGGAACGGCCCTTCCTCGGCGCGGGCCGCCACCAGCTGCGCCGCGACATGTTCAGGCAAGCCATCGACTTGTCTGAGGCCTAGGCGGAGGGCGATTTTGCCACTCACTCCTTCCCCCTTGATGGGGGAAGGATGCGTAGACTTGCGAGCTTGCTCGCTAGGCGGAGCTGGATGGGGGTGAGAGGAAGTGCGATCACCCCCTCCCAACCCTCCCCCATCCAGGGGGAGGGCTTTGAACTCCAGCGTACAATCCCACTCCGAATGGTTCACATCCGCCGGCAGCACCTCCACCCCGTGCTCGCGCGCATCGCGCACGATCTGCGCCGGGGCGTAGAAGCCCATCGGCTGCGAATTCAGCAAGCCGCAGGCAAAGGCCGCCGGGAAGTGGCATTTCAGCCAGCTGGAGACATAGACAAGGTGGGCAAAGCTGGCGGCGTGGCTTTCGGGGAAGCCATATTCGCCAAAGCCCTTGATCTGGTTGAAGCAGCGTTCGGCAAAGTCCGGGTCATAGCCGCGCGCCACCATGCGCCCGACCATCATCTCTTCCAGTTCATGCACCATGCCGCGGCTGCGGAAAGTGGCCATGGCCTTGCGCAACCGGTTGGCCTCCGCACCGGAGAACTTTGCCGCATCGAGCGCGATCTTCATCGCCTGCTCCTGGAAGATCGGCACGCCCAGCGTGCGGGCAAGGATGCTCGAAAGCTCATCAGGCGGGCCATGTTCCGGCCCCGGAGCGGGAATGACGACCTGTTCCTCCCCCCTTCGCCGTTTGAGGTAAGGATGCACCATATCCCCCTGGATCGGGCCTGGGCGAACGATCGCCACCTGGATCACCAAGTCGTAAAACTCGCGCGGACGCAGGCGCGGGAGCATGTTCATCTGCGCGCGGCTTTCCACCTGGAACACGCCGAGAGAATCTCCCTTGCGCAGCATGGCATAGGTTTCCGGGTCCTCGCGCGGGACCGTGGCCAGCGTCAGGCTGCGGCCGTGGTGGTCCTCCAGCAGGTCGAGGCATTTGCGGATGCAGGTGAGCATGCCCAGCGCCAGCACATCCACCTTGAGGATGCCCAGCGCATCGATGTCATCCTTGTCCCATTCGATGAAGCTGCGATCCGCCATGGCGCCATTGCCGATCGGCACCGTCTCCACCAGCGCGCTTTCGGTGAGGATGAAGCCGCCGACATGCTGCGACAGATGACGCGGCATGCCGATCATCTGCTCGGTCAGCTTCAGGACGCGGCGCAAATGCGGATCGGACAGGTCCATGCCGATTTCCTCGGCGTGGCGCTCGGCTACCTCCTTGCCCATGCTGCCCCACACCGTGCGGGCGAGCGCGCTGGTCACGTCTTCGGACAGGCCCATCACCTTGCCCACCTCGCGGATCGCCATGCGCGGGCGGTAATGGATCACCGTGGCGCACAGGCCGGCGCGGTGACGACCGTATTTGGCGTAGATATGCTGGATCACCTCCTCGCGCCGCTCATGCTCGAAATCGACATCGATATCGGGCGGTTCCTTGCGCTCCTCCGATATGAAGCGATCGAACAGCAACGCGTGTTTCGCCGGATCGACGCTGGTGATGCCGAGCACGTAGCAGACGGCGGAATTGGCTGCGGAGCCGCGCCCCTGGCACAGGATCGGCGGATCCTGCCCGCGCGCGAAATCGACGATCTCCTTGATGGTGAGGAAATACCGCGCCAGCTCAAGCTTGCCGATCAGCGCCAGCTCGCGCCCCAGCACCTCGCGCACGCTTTCGGGAACGCCTTCAGGATAGCGCCACTGCGCGCCTTCCCAGGTCTGCTGCTCGAGATAGTCCTGCGGGCCCATACCATCGGGATAAATCTCTTCCGGATATTCGTATCGTAGCTCGTCAAGACTGAAATTGCAGGCATCGGCCACCATTCGCGCCGCAGTGATGGCATGCGGCCATGGTTCGAACAGCCTCTGCATCTCTTCGGGGCTTTTCAGATGCCGCTCGGCATTGGCGATGAGCAGATGCCCGGCGGCTGCCACCGTGGTCTTGTGGCGGATCGCGGTCATCACATCCTGCAAGGGACGGCGTTCCGGCGCATGGTAGAGCACGTCATTGGTGGCGAGGATCGACAGGCCGTTCACCCGCGCCAGCGCATCGAGCCTGCTGATCCGCGCGACATCGTTCCCGCGATAGAGGAAGCTCGCCGCGATGTGGCGCATCGAAGGCAATCCGGCGGCAAGGTGCGGCAGGATATCGGGCAGCGCGCCGGTCACCTGCTCCTCGAAATTGTCGCCGCCCAAAGTCACCACATTGCTGGCCCAAGCGGGCACGGTGAGGCGCTGCGTAAGGTCAGCGGGCGGCACGAGCACCAGCTGGATGCCCTCGGCATGGGCTTCCAGCATGGGGAGCGAGATATCGCACTGCCCCTTCTCCTGCCATTCACCATTGAGCGTGGACATGCGCCCTGCCGAAATCAGGCGGCACAACCGGCCATATGCAGCACGATCAACAGGATAGGCGAGGAAGCTGAGACCTTCCACCAGCTCGATCCGGCAGCCGATCACCGGTCGCAGGCGCAGCGTTGTCGCCTCCGTATGCACGCGCACAACGCCCGCCATGGAATTGGCATCGGCGATGCCCAGCGCGTCATAACCCAGTTCGCGCGCACGCATCACCAGGTCCACCGCGTCTGACGCACCGCGCAGGAAGGAGAAGCAGCTTGCCACCCCCAGCTCCACAAAAGGCGCGCGTGTCGGCGGGGCGA
>JAUIJI010000158.1 GCA_030431435.1 Alphaproteobacteria bacterium
CGCAAGGCTCACCCGGTCGATTTCAGTTGGCCTGTATTGCGCCGGGAGGAAGGCCGAAGTGCGGCTTGCGGCCACCCAGGTCCTCGTCCACCACGCGATTATGCTGCCTGCCGAGATAGGTGATCGCTATCTCCACCTTGTCGCCGGCCTTCAAAAATTGTCCATGCACCGCACCATTGCCTGGCGGTGATCCCGTCATCAGCAAATCACCTGGAAGAAGCCGCAAACGCTCCGATGCGTAGGCGAGATATTCCTCCGCCGTGAAGATCATGTCGGAAACAGGCCAGTCCTGCTTTACCTCGCCGTTGACGCAGAGCCTGATGCCGACATCGGCCAACCCGTCGAAGAACTGGCGTGGAACCACGAAGGGGCCCACAGGCTTGAAGCCCGGCTGCTGCTTGGCGATCCAGTCAGCATTCCACTTGATGTCACTGCGGTTGAACAGTTCGCAAGTGTGCATGTCGTTGGCGATGGTGTATCCAGCGATATAGGATCCGGCCTCCTCTGGTCTCATGTAGCGCGGCGCGCCGCCAGCAACGATCACGCCCAGTTCGGCTTCCCAGTCATGCTGCTGCCCGATGGGGGGCAGCACAATGTCGTCATTCGCGCCGACTTGCGAACCGTGAGTGGAAAGCCAGATGAAGGGCATACCGGTTGCCCGCTTCTTCTCCACGAAATCGAGATTGCGGGCAAAGAAGTCCGCATCGCTCTCTCCCGGCTTGCGGTCCTTTTGATAGCTCCCTTCATTATAGGTATACATTTCAGCAGCGTGTTTACGGTAATTGGACCCCGCCCCGAGGATCTGGGGGAAATCTGTCGGCGGCAGGATAATGAATTCGCCGATATGCAAGCCGCTTGCCGCCTCCTTCTCGTTGCGATCCACCAGTGCATCGAAGTTCCTGTTCCAGTCGCCGTAAAGTTGCTGGGAAGTGTCGAAGGTTCCAGACAGGTCAATCACCTCTCCAGAGGGGCGCACGAGTGCGAAAAATGCGCGCTTACCGTCGCACAGTTTGCTCAGGCCGAATGTCCCTTCCGCAAGCCCTGTGGTCTCGTTGACAGGCCTCATGAAATTCTCCTTGAATGCAGATTGGCGGCGCTTGGCAGACCATCAGAAAATATGCGGATCGGGCGGGAGGCCGACCATGTGCCGGCCGACGATCACGAGCTTGTTTTCGAGGTCGAACCATGCGTGGGCGCCTGCGTTGTGGATGTCCCGCCAGAACCGCTGCAGCGCATGTTCGCTGCGAAGTGCGCCACCGCCTGCTGCATCCATCAACCTATCGACTGCATGGATCGCCATCCGCACGGCAACTGCTTCATCCGCGCGAGCCATGGTCATTTCGTGCATGTCCGGCATGGAGCCAGTCTTTGCCGAGTGAACCATTGTATTCCAGTGCTGCCGGGCAAGCGCGGTCGCCGCGCGCAGGTCCGTAGCCGATTCCGCAAGCCGGACATAGGCAAGGGGATTGTCGATCCGCGGCTGGTCGGTGTGCGCTCTCTTGCGCGCGGTCAGACCCGATCGGTAGGCTTCCACCGCTCCGTCAGCAGCCCCCAGAACCACTGCCACGAAATTGGTGGCCGTAAAGATGAAGGGAATGCGATAGATCCAGTTGTCGTGCAGGTCCGGAGCCAGGCTTGGCGCAAGCAGCCCCGGCCCCCAGCAACGATGTTCCGGGACAAACATGTCCTTCACGACAATCCGTTTGCTGCCAGTCCCGCGCAGGCCAACAGTGTGCCAGTTGTCGATGATCTCGTAATCCGCACGCGGCAGCAGCCCCAGATAGGACAGGCCTTCCTCGCCCTCGACACGAAAACCCAGCTGGACCCACTGGGCATGATCAGCGCCGCTGGAGTAATCCCAGGTGCCATTGACGAGATATCCACCTTCGACCGTCTTGCCCGCGCCGCGCGGCGCAAAGGAGGAACTGATCACCGTATCGGGTCCGTCTGCCCAAATTTCGTCCTGAGCGCTCCGGGGATAATAGGTGATGCCATGCGCATGAGTGGCTGCAACCCCTGCAAACCAACCGGAAGACACACAACCGCTGGAGAGCAGGCGCAATGCCTCGAGAAACTCGATGAAGTCGGTTTCATCCCCTCCATAGCATTCGGGCACCAGCGCCCTGAACACCCCTGCCTGCCGCAGCATTTCAACCGAATCCAGAGGCATCTGCCTGCCGCTTTCGGCCTCCGAAGTGTTGCCGCTGATTGCCGGCAGGATTTCCCTTATCCGGTCCGCGAGGGTGCTGCCGTCGGTTTCCGCGGCCAATGCGCTTTGAAGGTTCATGATCCCAATCCTTTAACTGTCGCATCGATGATTGTGCGCCAAAGCGAAATATGCCAAGTTGATATCTTGGCTATCAGTTATTGATATTAATGATTTCTAACGAGGGATTGGATGCGTTTTCAGGGACTTGACCTAAACCTCCTCGTCGCCTTCGATGCGCTGGTCGATCATCGCAACGTCAGTCAGGCTGCTCGGAGCATGAACCTCAGCCAGTCCGCAATGAGCAACGCGCTGGCAAGACTGCGGCAATTCTTCAATGATGATCTGCTTGTATCAACAGGCCGGGGCATGACCCCGACCCCCAAGGCAGAAGAACTGGCACCCGCGGTGCGGGAAGCACTCTTGGGGATCCAGGCAAGAATTACTGATCCGGACAAGTTTGATCCCGCATCCTCCAAGCGGGAGTTTACCATAAGCGCTTCAGACTATGTCCATACGGTATTGCTGAACCCGCTGATGTCAGAACTGGTCCAATCAGCTCCCGGCGTTCGCTTTCGCATTTTGCCGGTCACGTCTGCTTCCATGGATCAGTTCGCGCGCGGAAACATCGACCTTGCCATCCTAGCAGATGTCGTTCTGCTTGACGGCCACCCTAACAGGCTGCTGTTCCAGGATACGTTCACAGCGATCTGCAGCCACGATCACTCGCGATTGAATGAACGCCTGACTATGGATCAGCTTTGCAGCCTGGGACATGTGGCAACTTCGCTCGGCGCTGATCGGCCTGGTACAATCGTCGATCAGTTGTTGGTGGAACGCAGGATTGAACGGCGAGTCGAGGTTGTCGTCCCAACGTTTTCTGCCTTGGCCGCCACCATTGTCGGCACCAATAGGATCGCGCTTCTGCACCAGCGACTGGCAGAGGTGTTTGCTGCAAGACTGCCCATTCGAATTCTGGAACTGCCGATGGAACTCCCTCCGGTCCGCGAATTCGTCCAATGGCATAAGCTGCGCGATCGCGACATTGGGCTCTTATGGCTGATCGACAAGCTGCAGGCCAACGCAGCCCAGTTGACGCTCGGCGGCACGCACGAAATACACGTCTGATATTGACGAACGGTTCGCATATGATCATGAAACGCTACGTATCGTAATTACAATGAGCGAATCCGCTCGACTGGAGAGTCACATGTATCCGTTTGACAACCTTGCCCCATACCCGCGCAACCGCTGGTACGTGGCAGCGTTTTCGCGAGAGATTTCGCAGACTCCCTTCCAGCGTACATTGATGGATGTGCCGGTCGCGCTCTATCGCACCGAAGCAGGGCGCGCCGTTGCCATGTACGGGATCTGTCCGCACCGCTATTACCCGCTCGCCAACGGAAAGGTGGAAGGCGATGCGCTGGTTTGCGGTTATCATGGCTTCGCCTTTGCCGAGACGGGCAAGTGTGTGCGAATTCCATCACAGAATTCCGGAGCCGGCTTTACCCAGCCGACATATCCGCTCGAAGAACGCGGAACGCTTACATGGATCTGGATGGGCGATCCGGAGAAGGCAGATCCCGCTGAAATTCCCGATTATGCAGACTTC
>JAUIJI010000050.1 GCA_030431435.1 Alphaproteobacteria bacterium
TTGCGCAGGCCGATGGCGTGCACCGACTGATTGGCGGTGAAGTGACCCGTTTCGACATGCGCAATGCACCGCGCATGTACATGCAGGTACCCGGCAGGGCCGATCGTGAGCTTGAGATGGAGGAGGGCAGCTAATGGCCAGCCAGACGCGACTGACCAATGTCATCGCCGCCGTGAATATCGGGTCCTTCCGCGTGTCGGCGATGATCGCGGGGGTCACCGAGAGCGGCGAATTGCAGGTTCTGGGCAGCGCCAACCGGGCGGCGCGCGGCATCAAGCGCGGCTATGTCACTGACATGGCAGGCGCGACCTATGCTGTGCGCGAGGTGGTTGAAGCGGCCGAGAAGATGGCGGGGACCAATGTCTCCAGCGTGTGGATTGGCAGCTCGGGAGCGGGGCTGGCAAGCACGATCACTCCGGTAGAGATCGAGATCGGCGGCCGCCGGATCGAGGAAGAGGATATCGAGCACCTGCTCGTCTCCGCCCAGCAGGGTATCGAGCCGGACGGGCGCACCGTGTTACACGCACAGCCTGCCTGCTACTTCCTCGACGGGGCAGATGGTGTAGCCAATCCCAAGGGCCTGCATGCAGACCGGCTGGGTGTGGACGTGCATGTCATGCTGGCAGACAGCGCGCCGATGCGAAACGTGACCGAAGCGGTGCAGAACGCGCATCTCGATGTCGAAGGGATCATCGCCTCGCCGCTGGCATGCGGCTATGCCTGCCTGACAGCGGAGGAGCGCGACCTGGGTGTGGCCATGGTCGAACTGGGCGGGCAGGTGACCAATGTCGCGGTTTATGCTGGCGGCATGCTGGTTGGCCTAACCACGATCCCGCGCGGGTCTGCTGATATCACCGATGCCATCGCCTCGGCCTTCGGGGTCAAGCGCTTCCGCGCCGAATGGCTCAAATGCGTCAACGGTTCGGCCAATGCCAGCCCGCATGATCACCGCGAGATGGTTTCGCTGGCAGGACCGGATGACCAGTCTTCGGCCAGCGTCGCGCGCGGCGCTGATGACCGCGGCCACGTGCCCCGGTCCGAACTGATCTCGGTGATCACGTCCGAGCTCGATGTGCTGATGCGAGATGTTGGCCGCGCGCTTGAGGCCATGGGCTTTTCCGCCAGCAAGGGCGGTGCACGCCAGGTCGTGCTGACCGGCGGCGGGGCCGAATTGGCGGGACTTGCCGACTATGCACAAAGCGTGCTGGGAATGCCTGTGCGCATCGGCAAGCCACCGGCGCTTCGCGGCCTTCCCGAGGCGCATCGCCTGCCCGGTTTCGCCACGCTGGCAGGGCTGGTACTCTATGCGGCAGAGGACCCGGTGGACATCCGCTCGGTCGGTTCGCGCTTTACCGAGACTACCCGGTCAAACAGCCTTTCGATCATCCGCCACGTCTGGTCAGCGATGAAAGAGTATTTCTAGTGGTGAAACAGCGGCCTGAACTTGCCGCTTATGACTGTGGATACATCGAATTACCTATTCACGCGGTGATTCGCTTTGTGGCACAAGTGCGAAAATAATTTTTCAGGAGGCTCCCGCAGGGAGATCGCAGATATGAGCATCAACATCGGACCGCCTTCGGTTGAAGAACTGCGCCCGCGGATCACCGTGATCGGGGTTGGTGGTGCTGGCGGCAATGCCATCGCCAACATGATCGAGTCCGAGATCGAGGGTGTCGATTTCATCGTCGCCAACACCGATGCGCAGGCGCTGAACAACGCGGTTGCCGAACACCGCATCCAGCTTGGGCCCGATATCACGCAGGGCCTTGGCGCCGGTTCGCGTCCCGAAGTGGGCCGTGCAGCTGCAGAGGAAACCGTCGAGGAGATCGAACGCGCGCTGGACGGCGTGAACATGGTCTTCATCGCGGCCGGTATGGGCGGCGGCACAGGCACCGGGGCGGCCCCCGTGATCGCGGAAACTGCGCGGGCCAAGGGCATCCTGACCGTGGGCGTGGTGACCAAGCCGTTCCTGTTCGAAGGCACGCGCCGCATGCGCTCTGCCGAAGCGGGTATCGAGGAGCTGCAGAAGCACGTCGATACGCTGATCGTCATTCCCAACCAGAACCTGTTCCTGGTTGCCAAGTCCGACACCACCTTCAAGGAAGCCTTCATCCTTGCTGACGAGGTACTGCAGCAGGGTGTCCGTTCGATCACTGACCTGATGGTGATGCCGGGCCTGATCAACCTCGACTTTGCGGACATCCGCTCCGTGATGAACGAGATGGGCAAGGCAATGATGGGCACGGGCGAAGGCGAGGGCGACAACCGCGCACTTGAAGCTGCCGAACGCGCCATCGCCAACCCGCTGCTCGACGGTGTGTCGATGCAGGGCGCGAAGGGCGTGATCATCTCCATCATCGGTGGCGAGGACATGCGCCTGCTCGAAGTGGACGAGGCTGCCAACCACATTCGCGAACTGGTGGATCCGGATGCCAACATCATCTGGGGCTCGGCCTTCAATCCCGATCTGGAAGGCAAGATCCGCGTATCCGTGGTGGCGACCGGGATCGAGCAATCGGGCGAGCGCCCGCAGGCCAGCGCACAGTCGCTCAACCTTGGCGGAACGCGTGGTCCGAAGAAACCGGTGCTTCCGTTGGTTGATGAAGAGCCTGCAGAAGAAGCGCCAGTGTCTGATGAGGTGGCGGATCCGTTCGCCGCTCCAGCCAAGCCGGAGGAAGAGGCTGCAAGTGAAGCAGATGATCCCTTCGCTGCTCCTGACATGCCTGCAGTCGATGAATCCGAGGATGAGGAAGTCGCAGGTGATTTCGCCTCACTCAGCGGGCAGCGTTACCCCGCTGCTGAAGACGAAGCGGATGATGGCATGTTCGACCTGACGGAGGAGGCTTCGCCCCAGGCCGAAGAAGAAGAGGATGAACTGCTGCTCGACGCCAGCCGGCTGGCGAGCGACGAGGCCCCGCAGACTGAAGAAGCGGCAGGGCAACAGGTTCCGCCGGCCAAATCCACGGGCAGCACGCTGTTTGAGCGCATGTCCAACCTTTCCGGCAAGGATGATTCCGAGGATGAATCCGCTGAGGAAGAAGACTCCGCGCCCGCCATGCGTATTCCGCGCTTCCTGGGGCGCCAGAACAACCAGTAGTCGCGGTTCACTTGCGGTTGCGATTGGGTGGCCTAGTTATCTTGCCATGATCCTGCCGCCGTTAATCCCGCTTCGCCTGTCCGTATGCGCCGTCGCCCTTTCGGCGGCGGCGCTGGCGGTCCTGCCTGCAAACCCGGCAAAGGCGCAGGCCGTTGTCCAGCAATTGCCCGATCCTGCAACAGAACAACTGGCAGAGGCGCTGCGTCGCCTGTCGCGCAATCCTGAATCGGTTCCTGCCCTGATCGATGCGGGCCGAGCGTCCATCCAGCTGGATGATATCGATGCAGCAGAAGGGTTCTTCAACCGCGCCCTGGCTGTGGATGCTGGTGAGGGGCGGGCCATTGCAGGACAAGCGGTGATCGCGCTGCGCCGCCAGCGGCCAGGGGATGCCCTTGCCTTGTTCGACCGCGCTGAAGCAGCAGGCGAAAACCTTGATCCCTATGCTGCCGATCATGGCCTTGCGCATGACCTTGACGGCGAGAACGAGCGGGCGCGCGAGCTCTACGGGATTGCGCTGTCGCGATCCGAGAGCAACGAAGTGTTGCGGCGGTTGGCCCTCAGTCACGCGATCTCGGGAGACAGCGCAGCGTTCGAGGCGATCCTCTTGCCGCTGCTTCAGAGGCGCGACCTTGCTGCCTATCGCACGCGCGCGTTCGGCCTTGCGATCCTTGGGCAGGAGGAGGAGGCGATCACGATTGCCGAAACCATGTTGCCCGCGCGTATCTCGCGAAGGCTTGCACCCTATCTGCAATATATGCCGCGCCTGAGCCGCCAGCAGCAGGCGGCGGCAGCCAACCTCGGTCGCTTTCCTGCTGCAGCAGACATTGGTCGCGATGAGCCGCAACTGGCGCGGCGTGCCAACCTGCCTGCCGGTCCGCGGACGACAGGGGGCGCCGACGAGCGACTGATCCCGGGCGGCGAGCCGCTTGGCCGTGCGCCCGAACCGGTACGCGAGGAGGTGGCAGAACTCCCGGCCATTGCGCCGCCGCCCGAACCGACAGTCGTGGACACCGCCGTTGCCGCTTTGGAGGAGCAGGCAGATAGCCCGCCCGTACTCGCAAGTGTAGAGTCCGCTCCGGTTGAACTGTTGCCCGAACCCGGCTTTTCGCTGACGTCCGGCGCTGCGACGGCTCCGGTCGAGGATGTGGTCCCAGAACCGGAAGAGGTCAGCCTTGCTGAGGCCTTCGCCGATTTCTCGCTTGAGGATGCACGCGCGCCTGTCGCGCCGGCCGCAGGCTCGGTCGATATCACCACGATTGATCCGGTGCGCGAAGAGCCTGAACCCGTAGCACCGCCGCCGCCCGCACACCCCAGCCGTCACTGGGTGCAGGTAGCGACCGGGCAGGATGTGAGCGCCTTCCGTTTCGACTGGCGCCGCCTTTCGCGCGGTGCCAATGGCGCGCTTGACGGCTTCACCCCCTATCGTGCCAGCTGGAATTCGACCAACCGACTGCTCACCGGTCCGTTTGACAGTGCCGGCGAAGCGCAGCGGTTCGTGACCCGCCTCGCTGAAGAGGGGATTGACGCCTTCCGCTTCACCAGTGCCGAGGGTGAAGAGGTCACTTCGCTGGACTGAAACCGGCGTTAACCGTGCAGATCCCCAGTTTTCCCACAGTTTCTGCCACAAGTTCCCCAGCTATTTTTGCACATCTTGCCAACAGGCTTGTGCAACTTCTCCCCCGCAGTCGAAGGGTGATGCATTGCGTTTGCGCAGGCTCAACCCCCATTCATGCAGCCTCACAGCAAAGCCGCATGATGCGGCAAGGGATTGGCAGATGAGAATGGCGAGCGAGCCGATAGACACCAGCCAGGATGCAGCGCCAGTAGACATGCTGGCGGCCTATTTCGACGCTCATGGCTGGGCTTGCGAATTCGTCAACGATGACGAGGTTTGCGGAGAAGTTCCCGGAAGCTGGACCAGCTATCAGCTGCGCGGGATATGGCGCCAGGAAGACCAGGTGTTGCAGTTGCTGTGCCTGCCCGAGGTACGCGTGCCGGAAGCCAAGCGCGCCGCTGCCTACGAACTGCTGGCGCTGGTCAACGAACAGTTGTGGCTGGGCCATTTCGACATCTGGTCGCAAGGCGGCGTGCTTCTCTACCGCCACGGGCTGATGGTCGGGCCTGAGGGCTTGCTCAGCCTTCCGGCGGCACAATTGGCGGTTGATAGCGCGGTCGCCGAATGTGACCGGTTCTATCCGGCATTCCAGTTCGTGCTGTGGGGCGACAAAAGTCCGCGAGAAGCCCTGGATGCGGCTCTGGTGGATGCGGTGGGCGAAGCCTGATATCGGGCTTCTCGATGTTCGACTCCATTCTCCTTGTCGGCTGCGGCAACATGGCAGGGGCCATGCTCGAAGGCTGGCTTGCCCACGGCATCGCGCCGTCCACTTTCACCATTGTTGATCCGGTGCGCGAGGATGCGCCCGGCGGAATTCCCGTGGGCCGTGAGCTGCCCGCAGCGGGACGTTTCGATGCGATCATGCTGGGCGTGAAGCCGCAGTCCCTCGATGAGATCGCCCCGCAGGTCGCGCCGCTGGCGGGTGAGGGCACGATCATGCTCTCGCTGCTCGCCGGGGTGCAGCTTGATGCCTTGCAAGCGCGTTTCCCGCAGGCCCGCGCCAGTGTGCGGGTGATGCCCAACCTCGCCGTTGCGCTGGGCAAGGCGCCGATTGCGCTTGCTACACAAGGGCTGGACGAGGACACGCGCGGCGCGGTGCTCGATTTCTTCCTGCCGCTGGGAACGCCCGAATGGGTAGGGGAAGACGCGTTCGATATCGTCACGGCGCTGGCGGGAAGTGGTCCGGCCTTTGTCTATCGCTTCATCGATGCGCTTGGCGCGTCTGCCACGCGGCTTGGTCTGCCCGAAGACCAGGCGCGCAGGCTCGCGCTGGCGATGGTGGAGGGCGCTGCTGCTCTGGCCTCCCGCTCGCCGCACGATCCGGCCACGCTGGCGGACATGGTGGCGAGCAAGGGCGGGACCACGCGTGCCGGGCTCGACGTGCTCGACGATTCGGAGGCTCTGGTGAAGCTGGTTACCGAATGCTTGCGCGCGGCGCGTGATCGCAGCGCGGAAATGGCTGCAGAAGCGCGAAAATAGGCGCGTTTCAGGGTTAACGGGTCCCTGTCCGGTTTCCCTTGAAAATGGCTCGCAAAATGCCGATATTGTTCGCACAGGACCCGTATTTCCGGGCCCGCTAGAGGAGTTTTGGATCACATGGCAAACTGGAATGACGACCGTACGACCCGCCAGGGCTTCGGCATGGCGCCAGGCCAGGCAGGTGACGTGGCTGACCGCACGACTTTCGATGCCGGTCTGCGCAAGCACATGCTGTCTATCTACAATTACATGGCATCGGGCGTATTGCTGACGGGCATCGTGGCGATGCTGTTCGTCAACTCGCCGCTGTTCGAAGCCTGCTTCCAGATGGTCATGACCGAGCGTGGCATGTCCATCCAGCCGACCGGCTTGGGCTGGATCGTGCAGCTTTCGCCGCTTGCCATCATGCTGTTCTGGTGGTTCGGCGCCAAGAACGCCAGCAAGTCCGTTTTGCAGGTGATGTTCTGGGCCTTTGCCGTGGCATTCGGCCTTTCCCTGTCGACGATCTTTATCGTCTACACCGGTGAATCGATTGCCACTTCGTTCTTCGCCACCGCTGCTGCCTTCGCTGGCCTCAGCCTTTATGGCTACACCACGAAGAAGGACCTGTCCGGTTGGGGCAGCTTCCTGATCATGGGTGTGATCGGCCTTCTGGTCGCCATGCTGCTCAACGCCTTCATCTTCCAGTCGGGCATGTTCCAGCTGGCGATTTCGGCGATCGGCGTGCTGATCTTCGCGGGTCTCACCGCCTATGACACGCAGCGCCTGAAGGACCAGTATCAGTTCGTCCGCGGAACAGAGATGGCAGGCAGGGCGATCATCTTTGGTGCGCTGAACCTGTATCTTGATTTCATCAACATGTTCATCTTCCTGCTGCAGTTGCTGGGCAACCGCGAATAAGCGCCAGCAATTCGCCGCACAGGCGATTCATTTCATCGTGCCCGGGGTGCCAGATGGCGTCCCGGGCATTTTCTTTGTGGAAAGGGCGCGCTAGGCGAGCCGGCAAGCTATAGTTCAGCCGCGCCATGGCATAAGGCTGGCATTAATGGCTGATTATCGGGAACAGGATCGGGAATGTCGCAGATGCGTTTGAAGTTTTTGGCTGCTGCAACGGGGCTGGCTTTGCTGGCTGGCTGCGCAACACCGGCTCCACCCCCGCCACCGCCTCCTCCGCCCCCGCCTCCACCGGTGGTCGAAGTTGAGCCGATCCCCTATCGCCCGATCCCGCCGGCGGGTTCTCCCTATGTCATGGACATTCCCCGGAAGAACGCCGCTGGCCAGTGGCTGACCGTCAATCATGAAATCGACGAGGATGAGACTGTCTGGCATTTCCGCTCCGGCTGGAACGTGGCAGCTCTCAATTGCCTTGGTCCCAATGACGAGATCATCAACACGTCTTACGGGCAGTTCCTGCGCAGTTTCCCCAACGGCTTGTCCTCAGCCAACCGCAGGCTGGATCAGAAGTATCGCGAACAAGCCGGGGCCGGTCGCGCCGCCATCCGTGCGCGCGAGGAACATTCGACGCAGGTCTACAACTATTTTGCCCAGCCCGGTGCGCGCGCCAATTTCTGCGCCGCCGCGCGCCAGATCGCCACGGACTTCCCCAATTACGAAGGCGACAACGTCAAGGAGTATGCGGCACTCAACCTGCCCTTGCTGGAAAGTGCCTTCCTTCGCTTTTTCGATGAATATGAACGCTACCAGCAGCTTTCTGCCAATTGGGATCGGGAATACGGCCAACAGTACGGCGCGTCGCAGCCGGGCTATGTGGCAACCTGGGGCGCGCAGGGTATGCCCGCCGGCGTGTCTGCCAGCCTGATTGCCGGTGAAGCACAGCCTGCTGCAGGCACCGTGGTCGATCCCGAAACCGGTGCGAATATTCCGGTTATCCCGGTAAGGGAGGATGCTGTATCCACTCCGGTTGTGCAGCCACTGCCCGCAGAGGCCGCTGGCAGCGAATAGGCAGGTGAGGGGCCGTAGCTCAGTTGGGAGAGCGCGTCGTTCGCAATGACGAGGTCAGCGGTTCGATCCCGCTCGGCTCCACCATGCCACTGAGGTTAGAACGCGCAGTCGCGCTGGCGCTTCTTGGCAAAAGCCACTAATGGCGCGCCTATGCATTTTCTCGACCAGGCCAAGATCCATGTGAAGTCCGGGGCGGGCGGCCCTGGCGCCGTCAGCTTCCGGCGCGAGAAGTATATCGAGTTCGGCGGCCCTGATGGCGGGAACGGCGGCAAGGGCGGAGACGTGGTGTTCCTCGCGGTGCCCGGCCTCAATACACTGATCGATTTCCGCTATACCCAGCATTTCAAGGCGAAGCGCGGCGGCCACGGCATGGGCAAGGACCGCACCGGCGCGAGCGCGCCTGACCTCGTCATCGAGGTGCCTGTCGGCACGCAAGTCCTGTCAGAGGACAAGGAAGAGGTGCTGGCCGACTTTACCGAGGAAGGCCAGCGCTTCGTGCTGCTGGAAGGCGGCATGGGCGGGCGCGGCAATGCCAGCTACAAGACCAGCACCAATCGCGCCCCCCGCCAGCATCAGCCTGGCGAACCGGCGCAGGAGATGTCTGTCTGGCTGCGGCTGAAGCTGCTTGCCGATGTCGGGCTGGTGGGGTTGCCCAACGCAGGGAAATCCACCTTCATCAACGCCGTGTCCAATGCAGGGGCAAAGGTGGGCGATTATGCCTTCACCACGCTGATACCCAAGCTTGGCGTTGTGCATCACAAGGGCCGTGAATTCGTGCTGGCGGACATTCCCGGCCTGATCGAGGGAGCGGCGGACGGTGCCGGCATCGGTGATCGCTTCCTCGGCCATATCGAGCGGTGTCGCGTTCTGATCCACCTGATTGATATTTCCGGCACCGATCCTGTCGAGGCAATGCAGATCGTCGAGGGTGAACTGGAAGCCTATGGCGCGGGCATCGACGACAAGGCGCGGCTCGTAGTGCTCAACAAGGTGGACCTCGCAGACGAGGAACTGGTCGCCGCTTTCGCCAAGGAGCTGAAGGAAGCAGGTGCAGACGAGGTCTTCGCCATATCGGGCGCGACCGGGCAGGGCGTTGAGCAGTTGATGGACAGCGTGCTGGCCTATCTGCCTGCGCATACTGCCACCGAAACGCCCGGACATATGCCGTCCGAAGACGGTGATGACGAGGGTGAAGGCAGCTGGGACCCGCTGGACTGAGGGCGCGCGTTCAAGGTCCATTCCCCAATCGCCCGCCATTCGCTAAGCGACCAACATGACTATCGCCCGCCTTGCCGATCTTGCAGATCCCGCGCGCTGCCCCCGCCTTGTGGTGAAGGTAGGCTCGGCCTTGCTCGTGGGAGAGGATGGCAAGCCGCGCAGGCAATGGCTGGCGACTCTGGCAGGAGAAATTGCCGAAGCACGCAAGCGCGGACAGCAGGTGGTGGTCGTAAGTTCGGGCGCGATTGCGCTGGGTGCGGCAAAGCTCGGCTTGGCCAAGCGCGGGCGCGGCAGCCTTGCTGACGCGCAGGCTGCTGCTGCTGTGGGCCAGATTGCCTTGGGCGGGCTGTGGTCAGAACTGCTTGAGAAACAGGGGCTCACCGCCGCACAATTGCTGGTGACGCTGGAAGACCTTGATGATCGCCGCCGCTATCTCAACGCCAGCGCCACCATCGGCAAATTGCTCGAGTCGGGCGCGGTCCCGGTGATCAACGAGAATGATTCGGTCGCCACCGAGGAAATCCGTTTTGGCGATAATGACAGGCTGGCCGCCCGAGCTGCGCAGGCGGCGCGAGCTGATGCGGTGGCGTTGCTCTCTGACGTTGATGGCCTGTATGACCGCGATCCGCGTGAGCCGGGCGCAAGGATGCTGCCACTGGTCGAAGGGGTAACGTCCGAAATCCACGAGATGGCGAGCACGGCTTCCACTTCAGGACTTGGCTCTGGCGGGATGACTTCCAAGCTGCAGGCCGCCGAAATCGCCGAGAGGGCGGGCATTGCCCTCGCGATCATCAACGGCACGCATGAGCGCCCGCTCGAGCGCGCACTTGGATCGAATGTCGGAACGCTGTTCATGCCGCGCCGCAACGATGGCGCGCTGAAGGCATGGCTGGGCGGCAGGCAGCGCATGGGCGGCGTGCTGGTGGTCGATGCCGGGTGCGCCAAGGCGCTGGTACATGGCGGCAGCTTGCTCGCAGCGGGTATTGTGTCGAGCGAGGGCGAGTTCACGCGCGGTGATCCCGTGGCCGTGCGCGACGAGAAGGGGCGCCCGGTGGCGCAAGGCCTTGTCGAGTACAATTCGGACGAGGTCGCGCGAATCATCGGGCACAGCACCGAGGAGCTGGAACCGCTGCTCGGCTATTCGCCTCGATCCGCCGTGATCCATCGCGACCAGCTGGTGTTGCTGTGACGATTGCCCTCACTGGCGCGACTGGCTTTGTTGGCCAGGCGGTGCTGGATGAGGCGGCACGGCGCGGCATTGCGGTCAAGGCGCTGACACGGCGTCAGCAACAGCCGCGCGAAGGTGTGGAATGGGTGCGCGGGGACCTGCACGATGCGAAGGCACTGCGCCAGCTCGTGACGGGCTGCGATGCCGTTCTCCATGTCGCAGGCGTGGTGAATGCGCCGGACAAGGCTGGCTTTATCGCGGGTAATGTCGAAGGCACCGCGAATGTGATCGCTGCGGCAAAGGCGGCGGGTGTAGTGCGCTTGACCTGTGTTTCCTCGCTTTCGGCGCGTGAACCGCAATTGTCGGATTATGGCCAATCCAAGCGCGGGGCCGAGAAGCTTGTCGAAGCGAGTAGTCTGGACTGGACGATCATCCGCCCGCCCGCGATCTATGGCCCGCGCGATACCGAGATGTTCGAGCTGTTTCGTGCCGCGCGATTGGGGATAATTCCCATGCCGCCTGCGGGGCGCGCCTCGGTGATCCATGTCGATGATCTTGCGCGGCTGCTGCTTGATTGCACCCCTGGTGCAGGCGAGGGCTGGTCCGGCGCAATATTCGAACCCGATGACGGGCGCGCCGGAGGCTGGCCGCATGGCGAACTGGCTCGGGCTATTGGTGCGGCGATGGGTAAGCAGGTCCGTGCTCCCGCGATGCCTGTCGGTCTGCTGCGCTTTGCCGCGAGCATGGACAAG
This sequence comes from Alphaproteobacteria bacterium, assembly GCA_030431435.1. Taxonomy (GTDB): domain Bacteria; phylum Pseudomonadota; class Alphaproteobacteria; order Sphingomonadales; family Sphingomonadaceae; genus Alteraurantiacibacter. The sequence continues at coordinate 11,295 of JAUIJI010000050.1, forward strand.
CTGTTTCGCGGCAATCGCGCCAAGCTGACACAGGACCGGGTGAGCTACATGGTCCACCCCGATTGGGCGAGCTTGCCGGACAAGGCCGTGCCTGCAGAGCTCTGGCAGCCAAGAATCGACACGCCCGAAGGCCTGCGCGCTACGGCTGAATGGTATCGCCAGCAAGGCTGGATTTGAGAGCTCAAACCAAAGAAAAAGCCCGGTCGGACAAGCCGACCGGGCTGAAAAGTTTGGGAGAGGATGCCTGAAAGGCCCGTTCCTTATGCGGACCTCTCCCGATTCACTCAAACGCGATTACTGCACCACCCGTTGCGGATTTTGCAACATATCAAAAATTGGCGGATTCCTGCGGTTCAGAGATCAGAAAGCAGGCTCGTAGCCGGGGGGCAGATCGCCATCATCCTGGTTGTCGGGGTTGTTGGGCGAATGGATGCCGCATTCGGTCTTGTCCCATCCGCGCCAGCGCCCGGCGCGCGGGTCTTCACCTGGTGCAACCTTGCTGGTGCAGGGCGCGCAACCGACCGAGAGATAACCCTGCGCTTCCAGCGGATGGCGCGGCAAATCATGCTCTTCGAACCACGCCTCGAGATCCTGCTTGGTCCAGTCTCCCAGCGGATTGATCTTCAGACGACCTTCCTCGACCTCGAAGCGCGGCAGGTTCTGCCGGGTCACGGACTGGAACGCCTTGCGGCCCGAAATCCACCCGTCGAGGCCCTGCTTGGCGCGAGCGAGCGGTTCGACCTTGCGAATCTCGCAGCAGCCATCCGGGTCCCAGCTCCATCGAAGGCCGTTCTCGTCCTTGGCGGCAAGGACATCCGGGTCAGGCTGCACGACGGAACTGTTGGTGAGGCCCAGTTTCTCGATCAGCGTTTCGCGATACTCGAGCGTCTCGTCGAACATCTTGAGGGTATCGACGAAGATCACCGGAACGGACGGATCAGCCTGCGCAACAAGATCCAGCAGTACCGCGCTTTCAGTGCCGAAGCTGGAGACGACACCGATATTGCCCAGCTCGCCACTTGCGAACAGCTCGGCCAGCATGGTGCCTGCATCCACGCCTGCGAAACGCGCGTTGAGCGCGTCGGCATCGGCCTGCGTGAAGGCAGGCGCGGTGTCGATCACGTCACGCTGGCGGGCGGCACCGACTTCAGCCATGACGCAGCTTCCAGATCGGCGCAGCACCGTCCACCGTCTTCTGATAGACTTCGGGGAAGCGTGCAAAGGCGGCTTCCACATCGGCCTCGTTCAGCTTGCTATCAGGCGCAAAGGCATCGAATCCGCAACGGCGCATATAGGCGATCTGGTCAACCAGCACCTCGCCCACGGCGCGCAGTTCGCCGGTATAGCCGGCTTCGCGCAGGATGCGGGCAGCGGAATAGCCGCGGCCGTCACCGAAGACGGGGAAGTTCACTTCCACCAGTGCGAGGCGATCGAGGAACGGCAGCAATTCGCGCGCATCATCGCCCGGTTCGATCCGGACGGCGCTGGCGTTCGATTGTTCCACGAAGGAATCCACCGTCACCATGCCGTGATCGACCATCTCGTCATCGCGGAAGCGGAACTGCACCGCATCGGGGCTGACGCCCAGTTCCTTAGCCATAAAGCGCCTCCTTGAACGGATCCATGCCGATACGGCGATAGGTATCGAGGAAGCGTTCGCCATCCTCGCGATGGGCGAGATAGACATCCGCGGCCTTTTCCACCGCGTCGACGATGCCGTCCTCGCTGAAGCCGGGGCCGGTGATCTTGCCCAGCGACGTGTCTTCCGCCTCCGAGCCGCCGAGCAGCAGCTGGTAGTTTTCGACGCCCTTGCGATCGACACCCAGGATGCCGATGTGGCCTGCGTGATGATGGCCGCAGGCGTTGATGCAGCCGGAAATCTTGAGCTTCAGCTGGCCAAGCTCGTCAGCCTTGCCATTGGCGGCAAAGCGTTCGGAAATCTTCTGCGCCACCGGAATCGAGCGGGCATTGGCGAGGCTGCAATAGTCAAGGCCCGGGCAGGCGATGATATCGTCGATCCGGTCAAGGTTCGGCGTGCCGAGGCCCGCTTCTTCCAGCTTGGTCCAAAGTTCATGCAAACGGCCGATCTCGACATGCGGCAGGACAATGTTCTGCGCATGGGTGACGCGGCATTCGTCGAAGCTGTACTCCTTCGCCAGATTGGCCATCAGGTGCATCTGCTCCACGCTGGCATCGCCGGGGATGCCGCCGACGGGCTTCAGGCTGATCGTGGCCGAGACATAGCCCGGAGCCTTGTGCTTGTGGCAGTTGCGATCGATCCACAGTGCGAAATCGGGGTCCGAACGATCAGCGCGATCAGTCAGGCCGGTTTTGAAGTCCGGGTCCTGGAAGTAGGTCTTGATCCGCTCCAGCTCGGCCAGCGGCGGCTCCACGCCCTGTTCGAGCATGTGGGCGAACTCTTCCTCGACCTGGCGCGTGTATTCTTCCTTGCCCAGTTCGTGGACGAGGATTTTGATGCGCGCCTTGTACTTGTTGTCGCGGCGGCCATAGCGGTTGTAGACGCGCAGGCACGCTTCGGAATAGGTCACCAGCTGGTCCAGCGGCACGAATTCATTGATGCAGGGCGCGATGATCGGCGTGCGGCCCATGCCGCCACCTACATAGAAGGCAGCGCCCAGCTCGCCAGCGTCATTCTTCACGATCTGGATGCCGATATCGTGCAGGCGCATGGCCGCACGATCGGTGTCCGATGCGATCACGCAGATCTTGAACTTGCGCGGCAGATAGCTGAATTCCGGGTGGAAACTCGACCACTGGCGCAGGATTTCGGCATAGGGGCGCGGGTCTACCAGTTCGTCAGCCGCAGCGCCTGCGAAGTGGTCAGAGCTGATGTTGCGGATGCAGTTGCCGCTGGTCTGGATGGCGTGCATTTCCACCTTGGCAAGGTCTGCCAGGATATCGGGCGCATCCTCCAGCTTGATCCAGTTGTACTGGATGTTCTGGCGGGTGGTGAAGTGGCCATAGCCGCGGTCATACTTTTCGGCGATGTCGGCCAGCGCGTGCATCTGATCGGAATTGAGCGTGCCGTAAGGAACCGCAACGCGCAGCATGTAGGCGTGCAGTTGCAGGTAAAGGCCGTTCATCAGGCGCAGCGGGCGGAAATGTTCCTCGGCCAGCGAGCCATCGAGGCGGCGGCGGGTCTGGTCGCGGAATTCCTCCACGCGGGCATCGACCATCGCCTGGTCATATTGGTCGTATTTATACATATCAGATCACCCAGTTGAGGGCTTCGGGTTCGGTCGGCTTCAGCGTGAGGTCCGGCCGGACGGTGGGGCCGAGTGCGCGCACGCGGTCCTTGATGTGGGCGGGGCGGACCTTGCCATTGCCATCCAGCTCGGCATCAATGGCGTAGGGGACATTGACGCGGCGCGCGGATTCCTCGCGGCCCATGATTTCCTCGGCCTTGTCACCCACGTCCACTGCGTCTTCCACATGGAGCGACCAGTCCTGGCCGTCCCACCAGGTGACCGCGCCGGTCTTCAGATCATTTCCGGTAAGGATCTTCACTTGCCTTCAAACTCCATTTCGGGTGCCGTGCGCGCGCCGGTGGCGATCACGCTGGCGGTAACTTCGCCGATGATGATGAGCGCGGGGCTCTTGACCTTGTGCCGTTCGACCAGCTGCGGCAGCCCGGCAAGCGGACCGTGCAGCACGCGCATTTCAGGGCGCGCGGCATTCTCGACCACCGCTAGCGGCATGTCCGGCGCAAGGCCGTCTGCCATCAGCTTTTCGGCAATCTGCGGCGCCGTCTTCACGCCCATGTAGATCACCAGCGTGCGGCCCTTGCCGGCAAGCCCGGCCCAGTCCTGCTCGGACAGGCCCTTGCACTGGCCGGCAACGAAGGAGACGATGCTGGCGTGATCGCGATGGGTGAGCGGGATCTGCGTGGCAGCGGCGGCACCATTGGCGGCAGAGATGCCGGGAACGATCTCCACCGGAACGCCTGCAGCGCGCGCTTCCTCCGCCTCTTCTCCGCCGCGCCCGAAGACGAAGGGATCGCCGCCCTTCAGGCGCACCACGTCATTCCCCTTCAGTGCTTCGGCCACCAGGAGGGCGTTGATCTGGTCCTGCGGCAAGGTGTGGCGCGCGCGGCTCTTCGCCACCGACACTAGCCTGGCATCGGGCCGGGCGAGAGCGAAAATCTCCGGATCGACCAGCCCGTCATGCACGATCAGGCTGGCGCGACCGATCAGCCGCGCGGCGCGCAGCGTCAAGAGGTCAACCGAGCCGGGGCCGGCGCCCACGAGATAGATTGTTCCGATTCCCATGCAGGAGCAAATGCGCGCACAGGCCGCATACTGCCAGTGAGAATGGTTTTGGGTTGCCCTAGAAGAGCTTTACTCGCCCTTTGCCCCGCGCCCGCCGATGGCTGACACAAGCTGCTGGAACTGGGCGTTGTCGCGCAGGTTGAGGTCGTTCTGCGGGAAGGGAATTTCGATGTCATGCTCCTTGAAGAGCTGCCAGATCCGCATGTAGATATCCGAGCGGATATTGGCCATTCCCTCTTCGGGATCGAGGATCCAGAAGCGCACTTCGAAATCTACCGAGCTGTTGCCGAAGCCCATCAGGTTGACGCGCGGCTTGGGAGTGTCGAGTACGCGCGGCGTATCGTCCACTGCCTGGTAAAGCAGTTTTGTGACGAGATCGAGATCGCTGCCGTAGGAGACGCCGACCGGTGCTTTTACGCGCACTTCGCGCGAGGAATAGGACCAGTTGACGACTTGGTTGATCATCAGATTCTCGTTGGGAATCAAGTACTCGGTCTGGTCGCGCGTCACCACGGAGATGGCGCGAATGCCGATCTTGCGGATCTGGCCGAACCCCTCGTTACCTGCGGAATCGGCCACCGAGATCACGTCCCCCGGCTTGATCGACTTGTCCATCAGCAAGAGGATCCCCGCCAGCAGATTGCCGAAGGTTTTCTGCAAGCCGAAACCGATGGCGAGGCCGAATGCGCCGGAGAACACTGCCAGCGCGGTGAGGTCTATCCCCAGCATGTCGATGCCGATCAGGATGGCGAAGGCCCAGACCACGATGGTGGCAAGCTTTTCCGCCAGCAGGCGCTGCGAGGCATCGAAACGGGTCAACTTGCCAAGCGCCTTGTGCGCCAGTTTGCTGGCCAGGCGCGCGAAGACGATCACGCCGAGCAGCACCATGATCACCACCAGTATGCTCCACGCGGAAATGCGCGTGTCGTCGATGGTGAAGCCAAACGCGTCGAGCCGTTCGATAATGCTGGCCACGGTCACACTTTGTTCGGACACCGCGTCCTTGAGCGCGTTGGCACCCGAAACGATATCTTCGCTCGCGTCGGGAGAAGGGGCAATGTCGCCAAGTGCCTCGCCCCCATTCTCTACTGCGGCTTCGGCATCGGCAATTGCGCCATCCGCACCTTCTGCACCTTCCGCTGCCGGGGTTTCAGGAGGGGGAGTGTCGCCAGTATTGCTCATGCCGTATCCATTTTTGCCAATGCCTGCGCCACATCCTGCATCAAGTCAGCCGAATCTTCCAGTCCGATGGAAAAACGCACGCCCAGCCGGTCTTCACTGTCCCATCCTTCAGGGGGCCAAGGGGTCACGCTGCGCGCGCCCGTTGGGTCGAAAGGAATGGCAAGGCTCTCGAATCCGCCCCAGCTGAAGCCGATACCAAACAGTTCCAGCGCATCGATGAAGGCTGCGCGCTGGCTGACGCTGCTGCCCTTGAGGACGATGCTGAACAGGCCGCAGCCGCCTGAGAAATCGCGCTGCCATAGTGCGTTTCCTGGCGTGCCTTCGAGCATCGGGCACAGCACATGGGCGACCTGCGGCTGGTCGCTTAGCCAGCGGGCAAGCTCCAGCGCAGTGGCTGTGCTGCGTTCCAGCCTGACCGCCATGGTCCTCAGGCCGCGCAACGCCAGCGATGCATCATCGGGAGAGACGACAGTGCCCATTGCCTGGCTCTTGAGGCGAATCTTGCGGTAGAGCTTCTCGCCTGCAGAGACAGAGCCCATCATCAGGTCCGAATGGCCGCCGACGTGTTTGGTCAGGCTCATGATCGCCACGTCGCAGCCCCGTTCGAGCACCGGCAGGCCCAGCGGCGTGGCCCAGGTGTTGTCGATCAGGCTGATCGCGCATTTCTCCCGCGCGATATCGGAAAGGGCAGGGATATCCGCTACTTCCATCGTGAGGCTGCCGGGGCTTTCGAACAGCACGGCTTTGGTCCTGTCGCAGAAATGGCCCGCAAATCCATCCACATCGAGCGGATCGAAAAAGCGCGTTTCGATGCCCAGAGGGGCGAGCAGATTGCGCGCCATCGCCCGGCTCGGTTCATAGACATTGTCTGTCATCAGCAGGACATCGCCTGTCTCAAGTACAGACAGGAGCGCCCCGGCAATCGCCGCCACGCCGCTGGGATAGAGGACCGTACCTGCGGCGCCCGGCTCAAGCGTGGTCAGCGCATCGCAAAGCGCCCATTGCGTGGGCGCACCGCGACGACCGTAATAGAAATGCCCGTCCTCATTCGTGCGGCCTTTCGCAAGGTCCTGACTATCGTCGTAAAGATGCGTGCTCGCGCGCCAGACAGGCGGGTTGACGACGGGACCGGTCCATTCGGCGCGCCTGCCGGCTTCGACCACCCTTGTGGCGGGCCTGTGCTTGCCGTTGTCCCCCGGTCCGTCACTCACCGTGCTTCGCCCAGCTCCTTCGGCGTTTCGGGGTCGATGCCCCATTCGCTCCAGCTGCCGTCATACAGCGCGACATCCTGCTTGCCCGCCAGCTCCAGCGCGAACAAGAGCACGGCAGCTGTCACCCCGCCGCCGCATGTCGTCACCACCGGCTTGTCCAGATCGACACCGGCAGCAGCGAAGGCAGCGCGGATTTCAGGCGCGGTCTTGTAGGTCCCGTCATTGTTCAGCACTTCGTCGAACACGACATTGCGCGATCCCGGGATATGGCCACTGGCAACCTCAGGGCGGAAATCGGGCAGTTCGCCGGTAAAGCGATCGGCGCCGCGCGCATCGACAAGCTGTTCGGTCTTGCTGGCGATGTTGGCCGCAATATCGCCCTTGAAGCGCAGCGGGGCAGGGCCCTTCGAGGGGGAATGGTCAGTGGGAGTGATTTCGGCAGCACCGCTCACCAGCGGGCGGCCCTCGTCACGCCATTTGCCCAGGCCGCCATCCAGCACGGCAACATCCTTCACGCCATGCATGCGCAGGATGAACCACGCGCGCGCGGCGGTCTTCACATAGCTGTCGTCGTAGATCACCACGCGCATGCCCGTGGCAACGCCCAGTTCGCCCATGCGCTGGGAGAATTGTTCGGCGTTCGGCACCGCGCTCGGCACTTCGCTTGTCGGGTCAAAGAAGCTTGGCAGATCAAGGAAGACCGCGCCGGGGATATGGCCGGCTTCGAATTCCGCCTTCGGGTCACGCTGGGCGTCAGGCAGGTGCGCCGATGCGTCGAGGATGGCCAGGTCTGCTGCGCCAAGGTTCTCAGCCAGCCATTGTGTCGATACGAGTTTGTCCATGGCTGCAAGGATTAAGCCGCACACCATAGTGACACAACAGCTAATCCTTGCCACGCAGGCGCTGTGGCGGCATCAGGCAGGCCATGAGCAATGATACCGCCCAGCCGCTGCATCTTGGACAGCACAGCGCGCTTCCCGCATCGCCCGAAGAAGCGGTGCTCGATTATGTTCCGAACCCGCGTGCAGGCACGCTGTATCTGGTGCGATTTGCCGCGCCTGAATTCACCTCGCTGTGCCCGGTAACGGGCGCGCCAGACTTCGCCCATCTCGTGATCGATTACGCACCGGGTGAAACCATCGTGGAATCAAAGAGCCTCAAGCTCTTTCTCGGATCGTTCCGCAACCACAATGGCTTCCACGAGGATGTGACAGTGGGAATTGGCGAAAGGTTGTTCACGGAGATGAAACCCAAATGGCTCAGGATAGGTGGCTACTGGTATCCGCGCGGAGGCATCCCGATTGACGTGTTCTGGCAAAGCGGCCCGCCGCCTGAAGGCCTCTGGCTACCCGATCAAGGCGTGGCCGGTTATCGCGGACGCGGCTAGCGGCTTGCTTCACACTCGCGCATTCGACTAGGGCACTTCCGACCAGACAGTTACACGGCCACAGTTCTTGCTGGCTTGCATTTTCGAGGGGAATTTCATGCGTATCGTGATGATCGGCACTGGCTATGTGGGCCTGGTCTCGGGTGCCTGTTTCGCCGATTTCGGCCATCACGTGACATGCGTGGACAAGGACAAGTCCAAGATCGATGCGTTGCTGGAAGGCCGCATCCCCATCTTCGAGCCCGGACTGGACGCGCTGGTGGAAAGCAATGTCGCAGCCGGTAGGCTGGACTTCACGCTGGACCTGGCCTCTGTCCTGCCGGAAGCCGATGCGGTGTTCATCGCGGTGGGTACGCCGTCGCGTCGCGGCGATGGCCATGCCGACCTGTCATATGTTTATGCTGCGGCAGAGGAAATGGCTCCGCTGCTCCGCAATGGCGCGGTCGTGGTCGACAAGTCGACCGTTCCGGTCGGCACGGGTGACGAGGTTGAAGCCATCATCCGCAAGGCCTGTCCGGACCTTGAATTTTCGGTCGCCTCGAACCCGGAATTCCTGCGCGAGGGTGCGGCGATCGACGATTTCAAGCACCCGGACCGCGTGGTGATCGGCGTGAACGACGATCATGCCGAAAAGGTGCTGCAGGAAATCTATCGCCCGCTCACCCGCAACGAATCCCCGCTTCTGTCGATGAGCCGCCGCGCGGCGGAACTCACCAAATATGCGGCCAACGCTTTCCTCGCTACCAAGATCAGCTTCATCAACGAGATCGCCGACCTTTGCGAAAAGGTGGGCGCAGATGTGCGCGACGTGGCCAAGGGTATCGGTACGGACAGCCGCATTGGCGCGCGTTTCCTGCAGCCGGGACCGGGATATGGCGGTTCGTGCTTCCCCAAGGACACGCTGGCCTTGCTCAAGACCGGGCAGGATTATGGCGCGCCCTTACAGATCGTTGAATCGGTCGTTGAAGTGAACAAGCGGCGCAAGACCGCCATGGGACAGAAAGTGATCGATGCTCTGGGTGGCGAGACGCAGGGCAAGACGGTTGCGCTGCTTGGCCTCACCTTCAAGGCCAATACCGATGACATGCGCGATTCCCCGGCGATCGATATCGTCGCCGCGTTGCAGGCTGCGGGCATCACCGTGCGCGCCTATGACCCGGAAGGCATGGATACGTCGAAGGCGGTGATCGACGGACTGACCTATTGCGAAGACTCATATGACGCGATGACTGGCGCGGATGCTGCGGTGATCGTGACCGAATGGGACGCCTTCCGCGCGCTGGATCTGGGCAAGGCGAAGAAGCTGCTCAATCGCGCACTGCTGGTCGACTTGCGCAACCTCTACAGCCGCAGCGATGTCGAAAAGCAGGGCTTCGAATATGTTGCGGTGGGCCGCTGAGCTTGGGAATTGCTTGAAAAATGGTGCGGCTGCAGGAACCGCAAAAGTGCCTGAAAATGGCGGAAAACCGCCAATTATAGATCGCACTCTTGCAGGCATACCCCCAATGCTACCCCCAAATTGTTTTGTGACTGCCTCTTAGGCAGGGCAAAAACTGTATTAGCGATTTTGCGCAGAACAGGCATCGGTCCTGCCATTATGCCGCCTGAAAATAGGCCTCCCCCCTCGCGCGCGCGCGGTAAGTGCGCAAACAGCGCTATTC
>JAUIJI010000051.1 GCA_030431435.1 Alphaproteobacteria bacterium
AGCACGAAGCGGTCCCGGTCCGGCCAGTGCGGGTCTGCCGGATCGAACTTCAGGTAATCGGAATAGAGCACCGTGGCGACATCGGCCATGCCCATCGGCATACCGGGATGGCCGATATTGGCGGCCTGCACGGCATCCATGGTGAGCGCCCGAATGGCATTGGCCATTTGCTGCAGGCTGGACGCATCTTTGCTCATGGAATTCTCCCCGGTGGTTCGCACGTTCGAAAAAGTCGTGATTCGGATGCGCGCTCCTTGGGGTAGCGCCGCCCCAATCGTCAAGCGCGGCGGGCGATCCTTCGCGGGGTGTAGCAAGAGCGCACCTCGGCTTATTCACAGCTTCGCCCGCCAAGACTTTGCCGCCATTGCATCTTTGGGATAAATCTCGCGCCCATGGAGGATGAACGCATCTCCAGGGCAATGGCCCGGATTGACGCGGCGGCCAAGAGGATCGAGGCCGCAGCATCTCGCATGAGCGTGCCCGACGCAGATCCGGACCTTTCGGCTCGCCATGAAAGGCTGAAGCAGGAAGCCTCCTCCGCCCTCGCCCAGATCGACATGCTGATCGAAACACTGGACGGATAGGAATGGCGCGATGAGCAATGTCACCGTCGAAATTTCAGGCCGTCGCTACACCATCGCCTGCGCCGAGGGTGAAGAAAGCCATATCGAGATGCTCGCCCGCACGATTGACGGCAAGCTGGCAACCTTGTCTGGTGCGTCCAACCAGTCCGAAGCTCGAACTCTGCTTTTTGCCGCGCTGCTGCTGGCCGATGAACTGCACGACGCGCAAACCAAGGTGGAGCCGTTTTCGATCCCCTCAGCCGATACGGCCGAGCAGTTGGAAAAGATGGCTGAAAGGCTCGAAAGCCTCGCATCACAGCTTGAGGCTGCGGGTTCCAGCACCTAGATAGGTGCTGGCGGGGCTGCCCGGCACGAGCCGTTAGAGAATATCCCTGAGGCTATAAGCAATCCAAGGGAGCTGTCCCTACCGGAGTCACGGGTTCGTCCTGCGGGCTTTGGATATACGGCGCCCACCTGACGTGAAGGCGTCAGAGGATTTCCCGGAAAACGACCCATGGTGGTCCCGCCACTGATCATCGGGAAGGATCAACAGTTGAGCGAAGACATCGCCGCCCGGAAAGCCGCCCTGCGCAAGGAATTGCGCCGCAAGCGCCGCGAACATGCTGCCGGCTTGCCGAAAGAGGTGAGCGCGCTGGTCTTCAACCGTCCGCCTGCCCCGATTGTGGAACTGGTCCCGGAGGGCGCAACGATCGGGCTTTACCGCGCTGATACCGGAGAGGCTCCGGCGTTTGCCTATACGAAGTTCTTCTTTGAAGCAGGGCACACGGTCGCCCTGCCCCGCATCACCACCCTGGCTGCGCCGATGCAATTCCACCAGCACAGTGATCCCTATGGAGAAAGCGACCTTGAAGACGGCCCGATGGGCCTGCGTCAGCCATCGGGCGACCTTCCCGAGATTGTGCCCGACGTGCTGTTCATGCCGCTGGTCGGTTTTACGGTGACTGGCGAAAGACTCGGGCAAGGTGGCGGTTTCTACGATCGCTGGCTGGAAGCGCATCCCGAAACGCTCGCCATCGGCATGGCGTGGGATATCCAGGAGGTGGATGACTTGCCGGTCGAGAATCACGACATGCCGCTTGCCGCCATCATCACCCCGACGCGCATTCTGGGGCCGTTCTGATGCGCACTGAACCGACCTGGCGAATCCCCGTTGGCATTCTCGGCCTGTGCGCCGCCCTGCTCATCTATGGCATCGTTATCGCGCGCTATGCCCCGGCCATCATTGGTGACTGGCATGCGCTGCTGCAGACGGTGATTTATCTAGCCTTGGGTGTGATCTGGCTGCTGCCACTGAAGCGGTTCCTGATCTGGATGGAAACCGGCCGCTGGAGATAGCGCCAAAAGCAAAAAAGCCGCGCAATTGCGCGGCTTTTTCATGTCCCAAGTGGCGCGAGTGACGAGACTTGAACTCGCGACCTCCGGCGTGACAGGCCGGCGCTCTAACCAACTGAGCTACACCCGCTTGAAGTGGCGTTGCACCGCTTGGGAAGCGCGCCTCTAGGGCAGGTCCTGAAAGCTGTCAACTAGGGTTGCGAGACAATTTTGCACAATCGATTTAAACCACCTCGGAGCGGCCCGTCCGGTCACACTGCAACCGGTGCACGGATTACACCTTGCGGCGCATAATCGATCACTTCGAAATCGCTGAACCTGTAATCGAATATCGAATCCGGCTTGCGATTGATCACCAGCTTTGGCGCGCCATCGGGCGATCTTGAAAGCTGTTCCTCAACAAGATCTTCGTGGTTGAGGTAGAGATGCGTGTCTCCGCCCATCCAGACCAGTTCACCCGGCAGGTAGCCCGCCTGCTGGGCGATCATCCGCGCCAGCATTGATGCGCCAAACAGGTTGAAGGGCAACCCAAGGGCAACGTCGCAGCTGCGCTGATAGAGCAGGCAGTTTAGCCGAGCTTCGGCACCTTCGCCTGCAACATGGAACTGGTAGGTCTTGTGACACGGCGGAAGCGCCATCCCGTCCAGTTCGGCAACATTCCATCCTTCGATAATATGTCGCCGACTGCCGGGATTGTTGCGCAGGCTGTCGACCACTTGCTGAACCTGATTGATCCCTGGACCAGCCTTGAACCTGCCCTCTCCGTCTGGCTCATAGGTCGCCCAGTTAACCCATTGCTTGCCATAGACGGGGCCAAGGTTGCCCCATTTTTCGGCAAAGGCCTCGTCCGCGATAATGCGCGCCTCGAAATCCTTCTGGCTGATATCCTGACCGCTAGCCTTGCGATAGGCTGCCAGTGGCCAGTCAGACCAGATCGTGACGCCTTCCTGCAGCAACGGCCGGATATTGGTGTTGCCTGTCAGGAACCAGAGCATCTCCTTTGCCGCAGCCTTCCAGAAGACCCGCTTGGTTGTCAGCAGCGGGACGTGATCATCAGCAAGGCTGAAGCGCAGCTGGGCGCCGAAAACGGACCGCGTTCCCACCCCGGTGCGATCCATGCGCTGGTCACCATGCGACCATATATGTCGCATTAGATCGAGATATTGCCATTCCGGGTGATCGGCATTGCTGCGCGGACTGTATGTCATGCCAAATCGATATCAGGCGACAGGCTCGCGTTCCAGACAGTTGCAGCAATCAGCCACATCTTCGCTATGTCCAGTCAAACCGCACGGCCAAATCACTCACCTTTGCCGCTTGCCCGATGGATGGGAAGGAACTGCCCAATCTTGCCGAAGTTCTTGGCGGCAAGGGTTCCCAAGCCACCCACGCCGTTCCGGCGCATGGCGGCGAGGTCCTCGCGGCTCTTGCGTATGATGTGCGTCAGCGAGCGGTTGCTTTCCCCACCAAGCCGCATCTTCACCAGCACTTTGGGTAGGTAAGCAAGCGTGATTTCACCTTTGGCGAGAAACCGCAGCATAGCGTCGTAATCCGCAGCTATCCGGAATTCTTCGTCATACAAGCCGAAGCGGTCAAACACTTCCCGGCGGAGATAGACTGTGGGATGCGGAGGCATCCAGCCCTTGCCGAGCAGTGATGGGTGATACGCGCCAGCTCGCCAGTGCCGGACAACCCGCTCCGGATTTTCGGCGGCAACATATTGCAGATCGCCATAGACCCCATCGACACAGGGATCGGAAAAGGCCTGAGCGACATCGGAGAGCACGGTATTCCCGGCAAAGAAATCATCGGAGTGCATCAAGCCGATCACATCGCCGCCGGCCCTTCGGATGCCGCGATTGATAGCGTTGTAGATCCCACCATCGCGCTCAGAAACAACTTGTGTTGACTGATCGGCCAAGCCAGCAATTACTTCCAACGTGCCATCTGTGGAACCGCCATCCTGCACCACATGCTCGACATCCGGATAGTCTTGAGCCTGCACGCTTTTCATCGCCTCACCGATAGTGGCGATGCGGTTGAAAACGGCTGTGACAACAGAGATCTTCATGACAGCTCGCCCTATCCGGAACGGGCAGACGGATCGCTGTCCGGCACCGCTTCGCTAATCAGCAACCGGATCGTTCTGAAATACGAGGCCTTGTATGACGCATAATGGTATCCTGCCGCGCCATCGAGAAAGCCAAGTTTCAGGACATAAGTAGTCAGGAAATAGAAGCTGGCGAACCACCATTTGGCCAGGTGGCTATATTTGAAACGCTGGCGCGGTTGAAGCCGTGACCAAGCGGCATCGTCATCGCGCAATTTTGCATAACGGGCGGCTTCCCACTGGGCATAATCGAGGTGCTTTTGCACAAATTTGGAGATCCCCCTGAAATCACGGTGCTCGATCCGCGCGTCAATTTCGCCGATTTCGCCTTCAAGCACAGGATGTTCATGAATTTCCATGTCCAGCTGGCTCCAGCTGTCCTCCTCGATTCGTTCATACAGGCCCGCGCCCCTCCTGAAGAAGGCAAGTTTGCGCTGTGGCACGCCGTATCGAAGCAGCTTCCCTAGAAAGTAATTGTCATAGTTGAGCCAGAAGCCGACTTTGTCCGTGCCTTCGATCGCATGGCAAGCTGCGTCCAGAAACGCATCATCCACCAGTTCATCGGCATCCAGAAACAGCACCCAGTCGCAACGCAGATTTTCGTTCATCAAAACCCAGTTGCGTTTCTTGGGGAAATGTCCGTCCCAGTTAAAGTTCAGATAGCGGGCGCCATATTCGGCAGCGATCTGCGGGGTCCGGTCAGTCGAAGAACTGTCAACCACCACCACCTCGGCCACACGTTGCAACCGGTCCAAACATGCAGGCAGGTGCAGTTCTTCGTTACGAACCGGAATGACGACCGACAGTGGTAATTTCTGTGTATCCTGATCAGTGGCCATCGCGCCCGACCTCAAGCCGCAACGGCCTGCCGCACAAAGAAGGCGTTGCCCGTCAGATTATCCTTGTCGAGACCCAGAAGCACCGAACGGAAGCCGAGAGGGTTCAGGAACTCCTCGAGTTCGGCAAGGGTGACGCCGCCCTTGTAGAGATCGGGATGGACCGAGACCTCGGTAAAGATGCTGCGCGTATTTGCCAGCGTTTGTGTTGCGCCTTTCAGAACCATCAGCTCTGCGCCCTGCACATCAATCCACAAGCAATCGATCTCGCTCTCATCGCTAACGGAATCGATCGTGATCGCCTCGACCTCGAACATCTCCGCTTCCTGTGTCCCGTAGGCATCCTTGGCCAGCTGACCGACTTGAAGCAGGCTGCCCGAACCGCGCAGATTGGTCTCATGGAAGGTCACAGTGCCGGGTTTGTCAGAGGCTGCAGCCTTGATCACCGAGACGCGCGATTCACCAGCAAACTTGCGTTCCAACGCATCCTGATATCGCTGGCTGGCCTCAAACACCCGGAACGACGCATTGCGATAGCGGCGCAGCATCCCGGGTATTTCCTTACCCAGATAGCCCCCGACGATATCTATCCGGCGCACTTGATCGCGCCCAGCCTTGCCGATGTAATCGTGCAGGTTTCGCTCCACCACGTTCTGCACATAGTCATATGCCGGTGAAATCTGATAAAGCGGAAGACCATTGGCAATGCGACTGGCCAGACGAACAAGATAAGACCTGCGCATTGTCAAAAACAAACCTCGTGAAAACTCGGATAAACCTGATTTTAGGCGATATTTCTGAAGACATTCACTAGGGATCCGGCCCGTGAATGCCAACTGAATTCTCTTGCCATCCAAGCCCTCCCCTTGCTGCCCATGGTCGCAAGGTCACGCTCGAAGAACGCACAAACCGCAGCGGAAAGTGCCTGCGGATCATTACTGACCCAGGCACCAGCGCCCTCGCTCTCCAACGCTTGCCAAGGCGCGCCTGTGGAGGAAATTGCCGGCAGTCCGGCGGCCAGCGCCTCAGCCACAACAATCCCGAAGTTTTCCGAATGCGTTGGCAAAACAAACAGATCGGCATTCTGGAACGCGTTCAATTTCGCCGCGCCATCGACATGCCCGTGAAACTTCAGCCTGTCATTCAGCTCTAGACTGTTGGCTTGCTCGCGCAGTGTGGCCTCGTAATCCTTCGATCCCGCGCCATAGACATCCAGGGTTACGAATGGCGGCAACAGGCTGAGAGCCTCGAACAGGTTCTCCAGCCCCTTCTTCGGGTCCAAGCGTCCGAGCGAAAGCAGCCGCAGGCGACCATCAGGACGCCAGACACGCGCTGGCAGTTCTTTCGGCATCGCCACACCATTGCCAACCTGGTGCACGGGAATTCCGGGAACGAGGCTGCGAACCGCCGCCTCCTCCTCGTCCGAGGTGACCACAAATACCGTGCGTCTGCCTGCGCAATACCGGCAAAGGCGTTCGAATATCCGCTTGGCAGCGGGATTGCGGTGCCCTGACCAACGCCAGGAATCGAGCAAGGCTCCGCGTGGAGACCACGCCACACGCTTCTTTAGCAGCCGCGCCATGATCAGCGTGGGGATGACATGGAAGGAATATGTTCCGGTGAGCAGAACCGCGTCGGCCCAGCGAAGGTGCTTCCAGATCGGGGCCAGCTGCGCAGGGGCAAGGTTGCGTGCCAGTTGGGGCGCGAAGGTCACTTCATAGCCCGGCGGATAAATCGCAGGATTGCTATCGATGGTGAGCCGGGCGGAAGAATGCGGATCCGCCGCATCGGTTGTAACCACTTTCAGCTCGATATCGTCGCTCTCGGCAAGTGCCTCGCACAGACCGAGAGTAGAGAAAATCGGCCCGCCGAAAGCCGTCGCAGGCCAATAGGAATGGGTGATATGGGCTATCCGCATAAGCGTGCCTACGCAGTCTTGCGCTGATCGGTCAGGAAGGAGCGATGCTGTGCCAACCAGTATTCAACCCCGAGCGCATCCCCGAGTTCGGCGCTGACCCGCGACATGCGAGCAAGCTCCGCATCGCTCAGCTGATCGATTGCGGCAATCGTCTTCCTGATTGAATCAGGCGTTACAGACTGCAGCCTGAAGCCGTTCTTCTCGGTCAGGAAAAGGTCGCTCGCCCCGACCGCGTCGGACAGCACCAGCGGAAATCCCGCAAGTGCAAATTCGTGAGCCACCAACCCCCAGGGTTCGAAATGGCTCGGCAGGATGAAAATCCCCCCGCCTTCCAGCACCTTGGCGATGTCCGCCGGCTGGACAAAGCCTAGATGGCTTATACGCGGGTGATCGGCAAAGCGTTGGCGCAAGGGGCCGGTACCAATGCAGACAAGCTCCAGCTCGCTCGAACTGTTTTCGTGATAGGCAATAAATCCAGCAATCAGTTCCTCGATGCCCTTGATGTGCAAATACCTGCCGACAAACACCAGTCGGCGCCGCGGGACGTCATCGATTGTCTGGCGAAGCGGCAGGAAATTCTCGCGGTTGGCCACATAGTAGCCATCCTTGATCTGCCGTTCTGCAAAGCCCAGCATGCGCGCAAAACGTTTCTGGCGCGCGCCTGGAACCCAGATGAAGTCAAACGCCCTGATCAAGGCCAGACGAGACCAGACCAGTCCTGCCCATTGCCGCAGCGTTCCCCGCCACTGGTTGTCCATCGTCACCACCGCCACCGTTGCCGGGGCACGCTTGCGAATTGCCTTGAGGTACGTGCGATCCGACCAGCCGACGCAGACGATCAGTTCGGGCTCCAGCGTCTCCACCAGACCCATAATATCGTCAGCACTCATCTCTTCACGACGATAGAGGTGAATCCCCTTGGCGGCATCACCAAACTCGAACGGCGCTTCTTCTGTTGAGACTGCGCGCACAACCGCATGCACTTCTGCCCCGTCCTCTACAACAAGCTGTCGCAGGCAGTTGAGCATGTAATCCGACATGCGGGTCATCAGCCACAAGACTTTCACGTGCTCGCTTCCTCAGGCACCGGAATGCTGTGGCAAACGGCGCATCCTGCGGGAATTGAACCGCCTGACGCGCGCAGTCTTGCGCACGCGATCATGCTGCCTTCGCTCAGGCATGGTTTGCCATGCCGTCGCGAGAAAGGCTGTCGCCAGCATGGTATGAGTGGCAATGATGCCGGCCATGGTGGTCTCGACCGTAGACAGCAGAAGGACCGCCAGACAGGAAGCCGCATAGATGCGGTAACGCAAGGGATTGCGTTCGTTCAGGCCTCGCAATCCCAGCCTGATCCCTGCGATCAGCACCATGACCAGGATCGCCATGCTCATTACAAAACCAATGATCCCGCCATTGCTCATCATTGCCAGCCAGTAGCTTTCAGCAAAGTACAGGCGGCCGTCACTCGCCAGCGGCACACCAAAACGCCAGTTGTCGAGAAATTCGTTGAATTCACGCAGCCAGACATAGGTACGCGTATCTTCTCGTCCTATGACGTACTGTCCTTCGATCGCCGCATAGATCCGCGTCCATATATCCACGCCGAACACAACAGTCATCAGACCGGCAAACATCAGGCCGCCAACCACGGTCAAGGCGACCCTGCGGCCTGCGAATTTGTCCGCGAAGCAGGCGATCAGAACCATCAGGCCGATCACAAAACCCGATCGCGACCCTGTCTGATAGACGATAATGCCGAAGGCCACGGTAACCAGCAGCGCAAGCGCGCGGCGAAGACTCGTGCTCTCCTTTCGGCGAAAAACCATTGCCAATATGGGGGTGCACATCACGCAGATCATCATGGTGTGCTGCGGATTGGCGGTCGTACCCATATAACGGCCGAAATAGGTGCTCACCGCCCCTGGCGCGGTAACCAGCAAGAACAGGTTGATCGAGGCAAACAGGATAGCAAACAGGAAGACGCTCTCTTCGAAATTGGTCAGCTGCGATGCATTGGGATTGTGCTTGATGAAGCGGGCCTGTTCGTATGACAGGCACAACATGAACAACAGGATCTGCATCACCACCAGCGGGGCTGCCTGCCCAAAGAAAGTCAGATCGTTGCCCAGAACGTAAATCTTGATCAGGAGCAGCAGGTTTAGCGACCATGCAATAGCCGCAGGCCCCTTGAAGTAACTGACATTGAGCAGGTTTGCCCCGACAACAAACCTGAATAGTGCAAGCAGCATGGCAATGGCGGCGGCCGGTCTTGCAACGGGCTGCAATTCCTGCAGCCAGTTCGGCAGTGAATAGATGTCATTCTCGACGCCCTCGATGGTAATCGAAGCCAGCGTAAGGCCTCCTGCAAGCGCGAGGATGATCAACGGATCATAAGCCGTTTTCGACAATCGCCGGAACCGGCCAGCATGGGCAGGCAATGCCGCAGCATGCTGCTCATTCATGTCCTGCTGGTGGTTCATCGATTTTCCTTCGGCGGAATTCACAACACGGTTTCGCGGAATGGGCGCGTTGCCTTAAGAGCGTAAGGGACGCCGACAATCAAGGCCATGAACACCGCACCGCTGGCGGCCACGCCTGCCGGCCCGATCTCCTTTGCAGCCAAAACCTTCACCAACAGACTGATCGATACGCCGATGGCCGTGCATTTGAAGATGAAACCGAACTGCTTTTGCGCCCGCAGCAGCATCTCGATGCTCATCACCATGACAAGGCTGGCCATTGCCGCAGACTGACCGAGGATCAGGGGCGTATCGAGCAAATAGTCTGGCCCCATCCACAGCCGTATGGCAAAATTTGCAAAGAGAGCGAAGGTAACGAAGAGGCCAAGGACAATGGCCAGCGAAATCGCCATCTGCGCCCAGAAATAGCTCTTTAGCCGGGCAATTTGCCCTTGGGAATGCAATTGGGTCAGTTCTGGCCAGAAGGCATGGTTGATCGCGGTTGCCGCCAGGATTCCCAGCGCGCAGAGGCGTTGCCCGACCCCGTAGAGGGCGGCCTCAACCGGTCCTATCAGGATACCCACGATCAGCACATCGCCGTGCTGGTTGAGTGAAAGAAGCCCCTGATGTGTGGCCATCGGGACTGCCTGTGCGATCCTGGCCTTCAGCACGTCTGCCTTAACCCGGTACCCGCGGGAAGCGGCGTAACCCTTTCTCGTGATGTAGATCGCTGACAACAGTGACAGGACGATCGTTGGAACGATGAAATAGGCGATCGAGAACCAGATCACTCCCAGTCCCGCCAGGATTGCCGCGATTAGGGACAGTGGTGTGCTGATCAGGGAAATGACCTCCATGATCTGGGCCCTGTAACCCTGGCGTTCTCCAATGGCGACGTAGCGCCCAAGTTGCGAAGGAATGCCGATGGCAAGGCTCAGCAGGACGATGACGAACACCCAGTCGACGACTGCAGGATCAAGCGCATCAGAGAGCTGAAGGACCGCGTGCATATCTAGAAACCCGAGCAGAACGACCCCGAGCAGCAGGTATATGAGCGCGCAAAGCAATGACAGCGCCAATCCATCTCGTACTGCAACATGTGGCGGCTCACCGTCCGCGACGGCCGTTACAACCGACACGGAAACTCCAGTGTTGAGGCAACCGAAAATGCCTGTCACGGCCAGCGCTGCCATCCAGAAGCCCAACATCTCCTGGCCCACCGCAGCTCCCAGCAAGGGAAGAGATATCAGTCCGATGAGTGGCCTGGCAGCGCCTGAGGCCAGCGCTGCGAAGGAATTTACAGCCACGGACGTACGCGCCAGTTTCAAGATTGAACCGATGTTCACCTGACCAGTTGACCTCTTGCCCCGAAACTCGTCGGACTTCTGTTGACCGTCATCTCATAGAAACCAAATGGAGCCGATAGCGATTGCTGTCACTCGCCTTGCGTGAAACAGTCTGTTGCAACAAGCGATGAAGCAGCGAAGTATCCTAGTCCGCCAGACCAAACCGCATGGCCGAGACGGTGACCCGCAAGGCATCACGGACAGACCAGGCTGATCCTTCGAGTTCCAGCCAATAGGCACTGCAATCACCGGTGACATTCCAGACCGCCGGTTCCTGCAACGATTGGGCGTCGCCAACGGGTTGATTGTCTTCTGCACAGATCAGCGCAGCACTGATCGAGGGAGCATCCCTTTGCGGCGCGATATTCGCGGCAAACCGGTATGCTCCTGATGGCAGGCGCAGCAGCTGGCGCCCAAGAAGACCAGCCGATTCCGCCTGAACGTAAACGTCGTACAAACCGTCACCGCGCGCCGACATGGCTCGTTCGCCAGAGGTGTGCAGCTGCCACCCGAACGGCGCGAATGCCGCTTGATCAAAGAAACCGAATGGATGGTCATCTTCACCATTGACCTGGTCCCAGAACGCAAAGCTCTCTTCGAACCGGCCCTGCGCTACCAACGCTGCCAAAAGGCGTGCGTCGCTTTCCGGGGTTGTCGCGAAAGACACATTCTGGCGCAGTTCGAACATGCTGGAAACCAGCTCCGGGTCAGATGGCACCGATCGCCAGAATTCCCGCGCCCACCGTGGCTGCTCGGCAAGGGCAGCACCAATGACCTCATCCGCGCCATCCTGCCCCAAAGCTGCGACAAGGGGCTGTACGAGTCTTGGCGTAAGCCTGGGGTGTACCTTTGCCAGACGATCGAGCACCAGAAAGGCCTGAGGCAAGTCACCTGCAAGGATGGCCTGCTCCATCTGGAATGCGCCAATATTGCTGTTTCGCTTGTCGAGTGCGTTCGCACCCTCAACAAAGGACAACATCCGCTGCTGATTTCCGGCAGCGCGCTCACCAACAGCCATCACGAACAGGGCGTCGCTTGCCAGTGGCTCACTGGCAAAGGCCCGCGCTGCAAGCGCCTCGGCATTCTCGTCAACTCCAACAGATACAGACCCGGCCGATTGATCTATCTGCAAACCGGCAAAGGCCATTTGTTCAAGATTGAAGCCGTTCCAGTGAAAAGTCAGGCCCGGCTTGCCGGCGTTCGCCTCAGCCTGCAGGTACAAGACCGGTGCAGCTAGAAGACCGGCTGCAACCAGCAGGATCCTAGCAAAGCGGCTCACCCGCTTGCCCCGCCTTCACGATCCTCGTCATCGGAATCTCCCGGACCATAGCCATAGCCATAGCCGTAACCATACCCATAGCCGTAGCTCGCATTACGATCATCGAGCTTGGTAACAACCGCACCAAGAACGGTGGCGTTGGCCTGTTCCAGCCGACCGATCGCACCTTCGACATAGCGCCATTTGCCCTCGTTGGCCTCAATCACCATCAGCACAGCGGACAGCGCGGATGCAATCAGCGGGGCATCAGCCAGACCGAGCACCGGCGGGCCATCAACCACGATGTGATCATATTCCTGTTCAACAGCATCGAGTAGCTGCTGGAAACGGCCATTGGCCAGCATCTCTGCCACCGCCAGTGATTTTCGGCCAGGACCAAGCAAGTCGAAGCCTTGCAAGGGATCCGGCTTTGAGATCATGGAGCGCCAATCGTCGTTGCCTTGAAGGTACTGGCTGACACCCAGACTTGTGCTGGAGACAATGTATTTGCTCATACCCGAATGACGCAGGTCACAGTCGATCAGCAGCACCCGCTTGCCTTGGCGTGCGATCAGATAGGCAAGCGCTACCGAACTAAGGCTCTTGCCTTCACCCGGGCGCGACGAAGTGACCATGACGGAGCGCGGGATCGAGCCACCGTTGCGGAACGCCATCGTCGAGGTAAGAGCGAAGTAGCTCTCGTACAGCTCGGAATAGGAACGGGTGATGTCCTCGACATGATCCTTCACCTGAGTGCGCGGAATTCCAGCCAGAAGCGGGATGCCAAGCCTCTCCTGAACGGCACGCGGATCGCGCAAGCTCTGGTTCAGCTGCTCATGCAGGAACAGTACCAACGCCGCAACCAAACCACCGATTACAAGCGAAACAAACAGATTCTGCAGGAGGTCCGGTGCGTAAGGCTCTTCCGGGACGCGCGCGCGATCAACAATAGCGATATTGTTTTCGCCCACGCCAACGACCCCGATTTCACGATACCGTTGCAACAACCCGGCATAGAGTTCGCGGTTGGTGTCCACTTCACGCTGCAGAATGTTATACTGGACTGAATCCCGCCTCTGGCTCACGAATTGATCGCGCAACTCGTTCACGCGTGCTTGCAGTCGCTGTTCGCGTCCCAGCGCTTCCTGATAGGCAGTACGTCCGAAACTAAGGCCGCGGTTCTGTTCAGTTTCGATTTCCGCTTCGACCTGCTCAATCTGCGCCCGCAGGGCCTGAACCGGCGGGTAACCTTCACCGAACCGGCTGAGCAATTCGGCCAGCTGACCGTTCAGTTGCGCCCTTTGCTGCCGCAGGGCAGCCACGGTGGCAGATGTGTTGTTTGTATCCGAAATACTGCTTGCGGCCACTGCTGCCTCGGCCGCGATCCGCGCTGCCGTTGCTTCTGCAAGAGCCTGGTTCAGAGCCTGAAGGTCACTGGCAACCAGCGTTTGCGCCACTGTGGCTCCGCTATCTTCCTCTCCAAGGGCAGGCGCAACGGTCAGCAATCCACGTTCGGAAGCATAAGCAATCAGCTCCCGCTCGGCATCCTCAAGACGCTCGCGCGTCTGTGATATCCGCTCTTCCAGAAACTCGCGGGCCTCAAGTGTAGCGCCAAAACGACGATCGAGATTGGAGGCGATGAACTCTTCGGCCCAGATATTGGCCAGCCTTGCCGCCACCTCAGGATCGCGAGGTGTTGAAAAGCGAATATCGACCAGCGAGCTGTTCTGAACCGGATCGACCGTAAGCGCCTCCAGCAGCACTTTCGCCAGTTCGCCTTCCAGCTTCGCGCCACGTTCAAGCACATCAATGTCATAGGCTGTCAGGAAAGCCTCATCCTGACTGAGATTGAGTTCACGCACCACCCTGTCCGCCAGGGATCGACTTTGCAGCAGCTCATACTGGGTCGGCAGGAAGGTGAGGTTAGCGGCAGCCTCTTCGGAAACCACGCCTTCCATGTTGGTGACGTTTTCCTGGTCCTGCGATATCTCGATGCGCGAAGTGGCAGCATATCTTTCGGTTGCCAGCAGGGATGCGATCAGCCCGATCACAAGTGCGGCCGCAATAATGGCGGCAATCAACAGCTTGTTGTTGCGGGCGATCTGCAGATATTGCTCGATCACGGTAACGCCGCCTGCGTCACCGACAATTTCCTCATAGCCATAGTCGGCCGGAACCGGCCCTGCCATTGGGCCATGCGCTTGGGGGGACACGCCGTTCATGTCAGTTATTGTTTACCGCCCGTTCAATAAGGATAAGTGGATTTGTGATCAGCTGGCTGTAACGCAAGATTTCGGTCAGCTGACGGCGGCTGGGTGAATCGCCAACAATCACGATATCATGGGCATAGACCTCTGGATCCGGGTAATTGCCGCGCTGGATCGCTCCCAGGTCATAGATACCAATATATCGCTGCCCCTCAATTTCGCGCAGGATCAGCACGTCATCAATCTGGGAATATTCTGTCAGCCCCCCTGCCGAAGCGACGATGTCTATGAGCGACATGGATTGCAAAATGGGATACTGGCCAGGCTTATCCACCTCGCCACTCACGGTAACGACCTGCCCGATCCGTTCGACAAATTCGACCGTGACATCAGGGTTGCGCACAAATTCACCGGCCAGCCGGGTTTCCAGCTCAAAGGATATCTCCGCCAAAGATCGACCATTGGCCTGAACCGCACCGATCAGAGGGAAATCAAAGTAACCGCCGTTGTTGACACGCACTTCCCGCGTCAATTCGGGAACGCCAAACACGGCAACATTGAGCAGATCGAGCGGGCGAGCCTGATCCCCTTGCGCACCGGCAGAGTAATCTGTTGCGCTGGGCACAGGGAGCGACGCGAGTTCCGCGACAGCAATAGACTGATCCAGGCCGACCGGCCCCGGCTTGGCACAGCCGGAAACCAGCCCGGCCACCGCCAAAGCCAGAATTGAGTAACGAGAATTCTTCAACGCTAATATCTTCCCATCTTTTCCGGCGGATACATAAGTTCCTGAATCAAGGCGTGATCTCTTTAGCCATGATGCCATGATGTGCAAACGCTTATCCTTTTGTCCTTACGGCAATCGGCTTGAACAGCATTGCCGCCGCAGCAACCAGCACAAGCATGATCGAAGGCGTCCTGACCGGATAGTCCACGATACTGCCAAGCGCAAAGATGCCGATCGTGAAAGCCCCCAGCCAGGCATTCTGGCGCTGCGTTGTGTCCGCTGCAGGAGTCCTTGCGATATGAAAGATGCGCGCGGCAAGCAAAGCGATCACTGCCAGCCCAAGCAAGATCGCCGGCACTCCCCCCTCGATCGGGAATTGCAGCCAGTCATTATGGGCATTGTTGAGGTATCTGTCCTGTAACAATTCATCGGTTTCGACGGTTCTGAAGGCATGTTCAAACGCACCGAAACCCACGCCAAGGGGTTGAAAATCGACCAGCATGTCCAGCACCACGTCCAGGGTTTGCACCCGCTGATCAGCGGCAAGATCCTGCTGCAGCAGACGTTCGACCGCCGGACTGCTGCCCAGCAGCACAAAAAGGCCGACGAGAAAGAGCGACAGAAGGCCAAAAACTGCGCCCACAATGATGCGAAGACGCCCCTCGCCCTTCCTGCCTCGGGATTGGTGGACCGTCCGAACAGCAAAGATCAAACCAACCAACCCCATCCCCACAAGGCCAAAACGCGATGCATTGATCAGCAGGCCGACAAAAATCACCAAAGCAGCCGTGAGGGCGACCAGGTCAGCCGCAGTGAAAGACCTGAAGTTCACTCGCTCGATCCGAAACAGGCAGAACAGCAGCGCCACGCTCAGGAACATGGCATTATGATTGCGGTTGGAGAAAAGGCCGACCGCACTGCCGTCATTGGTGATCTCGTAGAGATAGAGTCCTTCGATAGACGAGAGGATTTGCGCAACGCCGAACAGGGAGCTGGCTACACCAGCACTGATAAACACCCATGGCAGGCGTTTCCATTCCTTGTCGCCCATCAGCGCGAGCAGCATCAGCCCTGCCAGTGGCACAACCAGCGAGGCTAGCGAGTTCGCGGTCTTCATCGGCGAAAAGGTGATCGGGCGCCAGATATCGGGCATGCCTGCCAATTCGCCCAGCGAGGCGATGGTTTCCCGCCCGGGAAGCGAGGTCCAGATACTCGGCGGAAGCGGCACAAGCTGGATCGCGATACAAAGAGCCAGCACCACAATAACGATCAGGGGCGTTACAACTCGGCGCAGTGACTTACCGTCCTGAAACCAGAGGGCTAGTGCCAGCAAGATGGCAGAAATTGCGCGCAAGGGCACCAGGCTTTCGATATCTGCGCGCGAGCCACCGCCTGTAAGCATGACAAGCGCAGCAAAGGCGCAGAACAGCCAGAACGCCTTTTCAGCATCGAGCTGATACCATAAACTCTTGCGACGCTGGCGGATGGCCTCTTCCCCTCATCCAATCTATGCGGTGCGGTAGGAGCATTGCACCGTTGAGGCAACGGCAAAGCCCGCCAATCCCCAACTCATCTCCGGATCGGACAACGCGTAAACCGCTCAATTGTCTGGCAGATTACACAATTTGGTTGGCGAAGCTGATTCCTGCCTTGCATGTGCAAAATCTGCCCCCTATAGGCTCGCGCCTGCCTTCGGACCGCCCATGCGGCGGTGCGTCCGGTCGGGGAGTAGCTCAGCCTGGTAGAGCACTGTCTTCGGGAGGCAGGGGCCGGAGGTTCGAATCCTCTCTCCCCGACCAATTTACCTGCACAGCGATCATCACCGCGCGCCGCGGAAGTTTACCATGACTGCAAGTGTGCGCAGCGCGATCAGCAGATCCAGCCATGCGGACACGTTCTTGATGTAGTAAAAGTCGTACTGCAGCTTCACATAGACATCGTCGAGTTCGGTTACATGGCCCTGATTCACCTGAGCCCAGCCGGTGATACCCGGGCGGACGATGTGGCGGTAATCATAGAAGTCCAGATGTTCGTCATACCAGCGTGACAAGGCCAGTGCTTCTGGACGCGGACCAATCAGGCTCATCTCCCCGCGCAGCACATTGATCAACTGCGGCAGTTCATCGAGCCTGGTGTTACGCAGGAACCGCCCGATCGCGGTGACGCGCGGATCATTGTCGAGCGTCTTCTGGCTCTCGAGGTCTCCATCATCCTGCTGGCGCGAATGCATGGTGCGAAACTTGATCGTATCGAATTCCTTGCCACGGTAGCCCACCCGCCTGTGACGATAGAGCGCAGGCCCGGGCGAGCCGATGCGGATGGTGATGGCAATCAGCACCATGGGCACCAGCAACACGATTAACGCCAGCAAGCTGCCGAACAGGTCTATCGCCCGCTTGAGCAGGAGATAGCTGAGCGACGGCACCAGAGCCCCGAAGGAATTCTCCGACAGGGTCTCGATCTGCACCCTGCCCGTCAGCGATTCGCGCAATTGCTTTACGTTATAGACCGGCACACCGTTGATCACTGCGTGAGCAATGCCGCGCTCCCAATCGCCAGACAGGTCCTGCCGCAAGTCTGCCACCACCGCGCCATCGCCACAGCGCATCAGTTCACCCGGCGACGCCAACATCTCGATATTGAGGAACGACAGTTCCGCCGCCAGTTCCCGCGTCTTCTGCCCCGGGACGAGATAGACCTTGCGGCCAGATGTGGGCCGCTGCAGCGCGCTGATGAAGTAGATGAACGCCACACCCGACAGGATGCCGGACATCAGCGCATAGTTGTTGTAGTCCAAGCGCAGGCCCAGCAAACCGAAGGCCAGCATCAGGACCGGGACGATATAGCTGGGCAGAATGAAGGCAAAGCGGCGCGTGCCGGGCGTTCGGCGAAATTCACGAAAGATCAGCGCCGCAGCAGTGTTCACCAGAAACGCACCGCCCATGGAATTGATCATCGCCGGATCGTTGAACAGCCGCGGATAGAGGACCATGATGGTCGTTGCCTGCACTGCAAAGACAAACACGGTCATCAGCGGCAAAGCGAAGGTAAAGCGTTCAAGCCACGCCCTGCGACCAAGCGCCGATCCGGCAGAGGCCGTTGCGGAGCCTGCCATCGC
Organism: Alphaproteobacteria bacterium; assembly: GCA_030431435.1. GTDB lineage: Bacteria > Pseudomonadota > Alphaproteobacteria > Sphingomonadales > Sphingomonadaceae > Alteraurantiacibacter. Next base: position 17,896 of record JAUIJI010000051.1, read on the forward strand.
AGTCGTCTTGGAACTTTGCATATCCACGCGGGCCATCCTCACTACCGCTTCTGCCCTAAAGGCATGAATTTACGCGGGCAAGTACGTTAAGTTCCGCTTGGGTCAAGCGAACTGCCCCCCTTCAATGGTTGGCATTGAAACAAATCCGTCGCAAAATGGCTCTCCAGCCTTGTTTTATCGCCAGCGCATTGCCATTGGGGGCTGCGCAGGACCACATTGCGAGTTGCACTGTCATCGCATGACAAATTTTACCCATCCCTTCCTTGACCTCGACGGCGACAAGCTGCGCGAGGAATGCGGCGTTTTTGGCGTCATCAACGGCGCTGAAGCTGCCGCCACTTGCGCGCTTGGGCTTCACGCCCTGCAGCATCGCGGGCAGGAAGCCGTAGGCATTACCAGTTTCGACGGTGCGGAATTCTACACCCGTCGGGGTCTCGGCCATGTGGCTGAAAACTTTGCCACCGGCGAATCGATTGCCGAACTGCCCGGCCACATGGCCGCGGGCCACGTGCGCTATTCCACCACGGGCGGCGCCGGCCTGCGCAATGTGCAACCGCTCTATGCTGACCTCGCCAGTGGCGGTTTCGCCGTGGCGCATAACGGCAATATCTCCAATTCCCGCAAGCTGCGGCAGGAACTGGTTGAGAAAGGCGCTATCTTCCAGTCCACTTCGGACACGGAAGTCATCATCCACCTTGTCGCGACAAGCCGCTACCCCACCATGCTGGACAAGCTGGTGGATGCGCTGCGCCTTGTCGAAGGCGCCTATGCCCTGATCGTGGAAACGCCGCGCGGCATGATCGCCTGCCGTGATCCGATGGGTATTCGCCCGCTGGTCATGGGCAAGCTTGGTGATGCCACTATCTTCGCCAGCGAAACCGTGGCGCTGGACGTTGTCGGTGCCGAATTCGTTCGGCAGGTCGATCCGGGTGAATTCGTCGAGGTCGATTTCGACGGCACAATCCGCACTCACCGCCCCTTCGGCAACATCAGCCCGCGCCCCTGCATCTTCGAGCACGTCTATTTCAGCAGGCCAGATTCGATCTTCAACAAGCGTTCTGTTTACGAATCGCGCAAGAACATCGGCATCGAACTGGCCAAGGAAATGCCATGCGAGGCTGACCTTGTAGTTCCCGTTCCGGACAGTGGTGTGCCTGCCGCAATCGGCTATTCCCAGCAGTCCGGGATTCCCTTCGAACTGGGTATCATCCGCAGCCACTATGTCGGCCGCACTTTCATTCAGCCTTCGGACGGCGCGCGTCATGCAGGCGTCAAACGCAAGCACAACGCCAACCGCCTGCTGGTCGAAGGCAAGCGTATCGTGCTGATCGACGATTCGATCGTGCGCGGCACCACCAGCCTCAAGATCGTGCAGATGATGCGCGATGCAGGGGCAAAGGAAGTGCATTTCCGCGTTGCCAGCCCGCCAACCGGACACGGTTGCTACTATGGCGTCGACACGCCTGAACGCTCAAAGCTGCTCGCGGGCCGAATGGACCTGGCAGCCATGCGCGAATTCATCCAGGCAGACAGCCTTGCATTCGTTTCGATTGACGGTCTCTATCGCGCGGTCGGCCTCGAAGGCCGGGACGAAGGTTGTCCGCAATATTGCGATGCCTGCTTCACGGGTGATTATCCCACTTCGCTGACTGATCTTGCGGCAAAGAAGGACGATGATGCCCAGCTGGACCTGCCCGTGGGCAAGGTCGCCTGAAAAACCGATAGCGAGGACATGATGGCCAACAAACCGCTCGACGGACGGATCGCACTTGTCACCGGCGCAAGCAGGGGCATCGGCGCAGCCACAGCCAAGGCATTGGCGGCTGCCGGGGCGCATGTGGTCATCACCGGTCGCAAGGTGAAGGACCTTGAAGCTGTCGAGGATGCGATCCACGATGCCGGTGGAACTTCGACTATCGCCCCGCTCGACCTCACCGATGGCGACTCGATTGGTCGCCTCTCGCAAGCCATCGCCGAACGCTGGGACCGCCTTGATATCCTGGTCATCTCGGCAGCCATGCTGCCCACCCTCACCCCTGTGACACAAATCGACGGCAAGCAGTTCAACGAGGCGATGACGCTGAATGTCCTTGCCACGCAGGCGCTGCTCGCGGTGTTCGACCCGCTGCTGAAGCGTAGCGAGCATGGGCGGATCATCGGGCTCACAAGCTCGGTCGGCGCGCAACCCCGCGCCTTCTGGGGAGCCTATGGCGCGACCAAGGCTGCATTCGATAACCTTTTGCTCAGTCACGGTCAGGAAATCGGGCGCATTTCGGAAACCCGCGTGGCCATTGTCGATCCCGGCGCAACCCGCACAGCGATGCGCGAACGCGCCTATCCGGGAGAAGACCCGCAGACGGTGAAACCGCCGGAAGTCGTTGGCGACAGGATCGTTTCCCTGCTGGCGGAGGATTTTGAAAACCTCCACCGCGAAAGAGTGGAAATGTCCGCTTAACCATTCCCGGTAAGGTGCCGGTAAGCAGGGTCCTACATTCTGCGCAAAGGACGGTCGGAAAGATGGCCGAAAATCAATGCGACGGACCGAAAGCTTGCCATGAACACGCTGATCAATTCTCAGGGTCGATACGACATTGCCGCGCAGGAAGATCGCTGCGCGCCGCGCACGAAGATCGTTATACCGGCACAGCTGCGCGCTTCGGGCATGCGCGCTTTCCAGACTGTGGTGAATGATCTTTCGCTGTCAGGCTTTTCGGCAACCGCCGTCACCCGCATGCACCCAGGCTCGATCTGCTGGCTTTCGCTTCCCGGTCTCGAATCGTTGCAGGCCGAAGTGGTCTGGTGGGAAGGCGGCAACTGCGGTTGCGCCTTTGCCAATCTGCTCAGCCCGATCGTGCACGACAATATCCTCGCCCGCTATCGCGGTGATGGAGTCTATCGTCGCTCCTGAATGGTCCCGGCGGACGCTGCATCCTCGCCGGATGCAGCGTCCCGCAAATCCACCGCGCGCCTGACAGCCTGATAGAAGTCATATCGCTCCAGTTGCTTGCCCATGTCGTCTGTCGCCGTGGGCCAGTTTGCATTGGTGGCGACCACCAGATTGCGAGCAGGATCGATAAAGATGCCCTGCC
>JAUIJI010000052.1 GCA_030431435.1 Alphaproteobacteria bacterium
TTGATAATTTCTCCTTGCTCTTTATTGATAGCATATACTTTGCCATTGATTCGACTGCGTATTGTGAAGTCGGTGGCATTGCTGCTGGCAGGGATGAAGATCTGGGCGGTGCGACAGACCGATTCCACCGCCATGCTGGGCAGCCTTGCCGACACCTCGCTGGACCTCGTCGCCAGTATCGCCACGCTGGTGGGGGTGTGGGTCGCGGCAAAACCGGCGGATGACAATCACCGCTTCGGCCATGGCAAGGCAGAAGCCCTTTCCGCCATGTTCCAGGTGGTGTTGATCGCGCTCTCGGCCTTCGGGCTGGCGATCCGCGCGATCCAGCAATGGATCGAAGGCGGGCGCGTGGCGTCGGCGGATGAAGGGATCGTTGTGTCGGTAATCGCCATCGGCGCGACGCTTGGGCTGCTGGCATGGCAGCGGCACGTCATCGCGCGCAGCAAGAGCATCGCGATTGCGACCGATCACCTGCACTACAAATCCGACCTGTTCCTCAACGCCGCCGTTATCGCGGCGCTGGTGCTTGATCGATACTTGCATGTTGCCGGGTCTGACCCGTTCTTCGGCCTCGCCATCGCGCTGTGGCTGGGCTGGGGTGCCTTCCGGGCGGCGGGCGAGGCGATCGACCGGCTGATGGACAAGGAATGGCCTGAGGAGAAGCGGCAGGAATTCCTTGAGGTGCTTGCCCGCCATCCGCAGCTGCGCGGCGTGCATGATCTGCGCACGCGCAACAGCGGCACGCGCGATTTCGTCCAATTCCATGCGGCCGTCGATGGCAATATGACCGTGGCCGAAGCGCACCGGGTGATGGACGAACTCGAAGCGAAGATCGAAGCCGAATTTCCCGGCGTCGAAGTCCTCATCCACCCCGATCCCGAGGGTTTGGTAAATGAAAGCGGTGTGGCGGCGGAAGAGCTGCTGCCGGGCGTGCGCGAGGAGGAGGATTAACGGGTCGGGTACAGGCCCACGATAGCGGCCAGCCGTTCGACCAGCGCACCTTGCTCGTCCTCGTTGGTTATGCCGGTACGCAAGACGACCAGCCGCTGCGAGGGTGAGATCAGCAGGAACTGGCCCTGGAATCCCACGGCTGCAAACAAATTGTCCGGCCCCTGGTCGGGAAACAGCACTTCGCGGTCAGTGCCGGAGGGGCGATTGAGCCAGACATGCGCGCCATAATCGGGTGCGCGCGGGCTTTCGCTGCGCATGAAGTCCACCCAGCTGCGCGGCACCAGCTGGTTGCCGCCGTGGGAGCCGCCGTTGCGCAGGAAATCGCCGAACTTCGCCCAGTCGCGGGCGTTGGCCCACACCGCGCTGCCCGCGATCATCGTGCCTGCTGCGTCAAACTCCGCTGTCATCGAGGAAAGGCCAAGCGGCGTAGCGAGGCGCGCGTCGAGATATTGCGCCACCGCTTCCTGCCGGTCGCTCGGCCCGCCATCGGGCGCGAGCAGGCGCGCCATGATGTCGCCGAGGATCACGCTGCTGGCGGTGGAATACTGGAAGTGCCGCCCCGGTTCATGGTCCAGCGGCTGCGCTTCGGCCCAGGCCGCCATGTCATTGCGCCCGTCGAGGAACATCATCCGCACTTCGGAGGATTCCTGCACCGGCTCGACATTTTCCTGGTGCCTCAAGCCCGAGCGCATCTGCAGCAGCTGGCGCAGGGTGATCTCGCCGCGCGGTTCGCCAGCGCGCTGCCAGTGATCGATGGGCGGCGATTCGTCGAGCGCAAGGCGGCCATCGGCCTCCATCATGCCGATCAGCACGGCAGTCACCGTCTTCGACATCGACCAGCCGACGAAGCGCGTATCTGCATCGAAGCCATCGGCATATCGCTCTGCCACGACTTCGCCGCCGTGCATGACGACGATGGCGCGGGTTTCGCCGATCCCGTCATCGGCGAAGGCAGCATCGATGGCACGGGCTAGGGCTTCGCGCGGCACGCCCGGTTCTACGGACACGGCCTCCAGCGCGCCTTCGGGCAGCGGCGGAAGCGGGGGCGGGCCGTCCTGCCCGCATGCCGTCAACGCGCCAAGCGCCAAGAGGCTTGGCGCGAACATGGTTGCGAGGCTAGGGAGGCGCAGGCGTTTCATTCCGGGCGCTCTCATCCAGCAGGCAGGCAAAAATGGCAACTGCAAATCGGGGCAGCAAAACGGGCAGCGGTCGCTGGGGCATGGCGCTGCTCGTGCTGGTCGCCGCAGGGGGCGCAGCCTATTGGTATTACGGTGAGGGAATCACCGGTCAGGCGCAAGCGGCAACCGGCTTTGGGGCAAAGACAGCCTGCTCGTGCCGCTATGTCGCTGGCCGGGATCTTTCCAGCTGCAAGGATGATTTCGTGCCGGGCATGGCGGCAGTATTCCTGTCAGACGATGTGGATGACAAGGCCGTCACCGCCTATGTGCCGCTGATCGCCAGCGATACGGCGCGCTACCGCGAGGGTTTCGGCTGCATGCTGGACCCGTGGGAGGGCTAGGCGGGCGAGGTTCCCTCGATCCAGCCTCCGCCGACCACGCGATCCCCGTGATAGATCACCGCCGCCTGGCCGGGCGCGACGCCGAACTCAGGCTCGGCAAAGCGTATGGTGCAGCTGACACCTCCGCCAAGCTCGCCTTCCAGCACGACCGGCACGGGCTTTGACAGCGATCGCACCTTCGCGGTGAGGCCGCCTTCGGGCATCGGCCCGATGCGGTTGGTTTCGACGAGTGTCGCCGCGCCTACTGCGAGCATGCGCTTGGGGCCGACGCGGACTTCGGCGCTGTCGGCATCGAGTTCGACGACATAGACCGGCTCCGCCAAGCCGCCGATTTCCAGGCCGCGCCGCTGGCCCACGGTGAAGTGGATGATCCCGGGATGCTCGCCCAGTTCCTCGCCGGTTTCGGCATGGACGATCTTGCCTGCGCGCCCACCTTCGGGCCGCATCGATTTGACGATCTTCGCGTAATCGCCATCGGGCACAAAGCAGATGTCCTGGCTGTCCGGCTTGGCGGCAACGACAAGGCCGAAGTCCTCGGCTATGCGGCGCACCTCCTGCTTGGGCATGCCGCCCAGCGGGAAACGCAGGTAGTCGAGCTGCTCGCTGGTTGTGGCGAAGAGGAAATAGGACTGGTCCCGCGCCGGATCGAGCGCGCGGTGCAGTTCGACATCCGCGCCGCTGCCTACACGGCGGACATAATGGCCGGTGGCAAGGCAATCCGCGCCAAGCTCGCGCGCCATGCGCAGAAGGTCGGTGAACTTGGGCCCCATGTTGCAGCGGATGCACGGAATCGGTGTGCGCCCGGCAAGGTATTCGTCGGCGAATGTTTCGACCACTTCCTCGCGAAAGGCGCTTTCGTGGTCATAGACATAATGCGCAATGCCCAGCCTGTCGGCCACCTGCCGCGCATCGCGGATATCGTCGCCCGCGCAGCACGCGCCCTTGCGGCCTGTTGCCGCGCCATAATCATACAGCTGCAGCGTGATGCCGATCACCTCCGCCCCGCTGGCAGCGGCAAGCGCGGCGACCACCGAACTGTCAACGCCGCCCGACATGGCCACGACGATGCGGCACTCTGCCGCAGGGCGGGGCAGGTCAAACAGCGCAGCGGCGTTAACCGCGTCAATGACAGGGGCAACCGAATCCATGCGCGGCGCAATACACGCCAACTGCCGCAAGGCCAATCACACCGCGCAGCAGGTCAACATGTGGTTAAACGCAATTTTACCTGATCTTGACGGTTGGCGGCTTAAGGGGATGCCATGTTCGAAGGAAAACCGCCTCTAAACCCGCACGGTTGCACGCCTGACAAGGATTCGGATCAGTCCGCAAACCTGCGCGAACTGACCTGGGCAGACCTGCGCGCCAGGCTGGAAGCTGCGTCCGAATTGCGCGCGAGCATGGAACGCGGCGATAGCCATCCCGGGGCAAGCTTCGATGCCGGCTTTGCCAGCTGCATCGCCTCGCGTGAAAATGGCAAAGATGCCGTTAACCCTGATGATTTAGCCAATGGCAAAGGGAACTGGCCCAATGATGGCGCCACACACAGCGCCGACAAGCCAGCCTCCCGAGGAAATACATGATCGAGAACCAGAACATCCGCCCCGCACAGGTCATCGGCCCCCTCGGAGAGCCGCTGACGCTTGCCGACTTGCCTTCGCCCAAGACGAAGCGCTGGGTCGTGCGTCGCAAGGCCGAGGTCGTGGCTGCCGTCAATGGCGGGCTGCTGACGATTGACGAGGTGCTTGAGCGCTACGGCCTGACGCTGGAGGAGTTCGCCAGCTGGCAGCGCGCGGTCGACCGTTCGGGCATGCAGGGCCTGCGCGTCACCCGCATCCAGCACTATCGCGATCTTTACGAGCGCCAGCTGAAATACTGAGCCGCTGAACCGACGAATTTTCCAAAGGCCGGAGTCCGCAGGGGCTCCGGCCTTTTTCCTGTCCGCTGCCGCTGGCGGCAGGCAATTTCCACACAAGCGATTGGACTCCGGCGCGCTGGTATCGCATGTTCGCTCTGCGCAAGCGTGATGGCGGTTTTGAGGAACTGCTGCACTTGCGCATCGTTCGAGGGGTACAAGCGGGCATGGCTCGCGATCAGGAGGAGTTCGGAAATGGGTTGGATTATTGCTCTTATCGTCGGCGGCGTTGCTGGCTGGCTGGCCAGCATGGTGATGAACCGTGACGCGTCCATGGGTATCTTCTGGAACATCGTGGTGGGCTGTGTCGGCTCGGTCATCGGCAATGTGATTGTCGGCCCGCTGCTGGGCATGAACACTTCGGTCCAGGAATTCTCGATCATGGGGCTGATCGTTGCCGTGGTTGGCGCAGTTGTGCTGCTCGGCATCGTCAACCTGATCCAGCGCGGCCGGGTGCGCTGACAGGCGCCTGACCTCGCTACCGCATTTGGGCGAGGCTGACAAAAAGATACAATTTGGCAAAAAGGGCCGGAAATCGCGGGTTTCCGGCCCTTTTCCGTGTGTTCGACGCAACATTGGTCGGGGCAGGTGCGCCCTTGGCCGAGGCCTTCGTTGCGGTGGTAACGACAAGGGTCTATGGGCCTCCAAAGTGCGGTTTGCGCGAAGGCGGCTGCCTGCCAAGGCGCGCCGCCATGGGGCAGACCCGGCTAGCAGGGCAGAAAGTGCGCATGAATTACGAATCCCGAGTTGATCTGGCAGGTGATACCGAACACGGGCAAGCACCCGGTGCGGATGCCGAACAGGGTATGACATCGCGCAAGAAGCGGATCCTGATCGCCATCGCCGTGGCGGTTGTGGGGCTCGCTGCCGTCGCCCTGATGGTCAGCGGCGGGCAGGATGAAGAATTCGGCGCGGGCGATAACGCCAATGTGCCCACCGTTACCGTCATCAGCCCGGGACAAGGCACCTATGCCGGATTGATCAACGCCACAGGCACGCTGGCAGCGCGCCGCGAAATGCCCGTTGGCGTGGTGGGCGAAGGTGGCCGCGTGGTTTCCGTGCCGGTCGAAGCGGGCGACTGGGTTGGCGCCGGACAGGTTCTGGCGGTGATCGATCGTTCCGTCCAGTCGCAGCAAACCGCCAGCGCCTCCGCCCAGATCGAAGTGGCGCGCGCTGACGCCGATCTTGCCCAGGCCAATCTCGACCGCGCCCTGCAGCTGGTCGAGCGTGGCTTTGTCAGCCAGGCCGATATCGACCGGCTCACCGCTACGCGCGATGCCGCCGTGGCTCGCGTTCGCGTGGCCGAGGCCCAGCTGGGCGAGCGACAGGCGCGCAATGCCCAGCTCAACATCGTTGCTCCCGCAGCGGGACTTGTCCTGGAACGCAATGTCGAGCCCGGCCAGGTTGTTGGCGGCGGCTCAGGTGTGCTGTTTTCGATTGCCCGCGGCGGAGAGATGGAGCTTCTGGCACAGATCGGCGAGACAGAACTCGGCACGATTCCCGTAGGCGCGACCGGCACTGTGGTGCCTGTCGGCACGGATCAGAGCTTTACTTGCCAGGTCTGGCAGAAGAGCCCGGTGATCAACGAACAGACCCGCCAGGGCACCGCGCGCTGTGCGCTTGCCTATGATCCGGCGCTGCGCCCGGGCGGCTTTGCATCGATCGAACTCGACAGCGGGGCCGTGGTTGCACCGCGCCTGCCCGAAAGCGCGATCCTGTCCGATGCCGAAGGCAGCTATGTCCTGATCGTCAATGCGGATAGCCAGGTGGAACGCCGCGATGTGACGCTGGGCCTGATCACCGATGACGGGATCGTGATTCGTTCGGGCCTGGAGGGCAGCGAGCGCATCGTCGCCCGTGCCGGCGGCTTCCTGACGGTTGGCGAGAGCGTGAACCCGGTCACCGAACAGGCCGCCGATTGAGGCCCGGGCGATGAACTTCCGCAACCTTTCCGCCTGGTCGATCCGCAACCCGATCGTCCCGATCCTGGCTTTCATCGGCCTGATGATCGCGGGCATCATGGCTTTCCAGCAAATGGATATCCAGGACCAGCCGGATATCGAATTCCCGGTCGTCCAGGTCAGCATCTCCCAGCCCGGCGCTGCTCCGCCCGAAGTCGAGAACCAGATTACCCAACGGGTGGAATCCGCGGTCCAGACCCTGGATGGCATCGAGAACATCAACTCCACCGCATCGGAAGGCAGTTCCTTCACCCGCATCGAATTCGCGCTCGGCACGGACATTGCCGAAGCGGTGAACGAGGTGAAGAGCGAGATCGACAATATCCGCGGTGAGCTACCTGACGGCATCCTCGAGCCGCGCGTGGTCAAGCAGCAAACCAGCTCGCAGCCGATCGTATCCTTCGGCGTCTCCGCCAATGACATGACGATCGAGGAGCTGAGCTGGTATATCGATGACACGCTGACCAAGGCGCTGCTGACCGTCCCCGGCCTTGCCGAAGTGAACCGCAGCGGCGGGGTGGATCGCGAAATCCTCGTGATCCTCGAACCGGGCAAGATGCAGGCGCTGGGCGTCACCGCCAGCCAGGTCAACAATGCCCTGCGCCAGCTCAATGTGAATGCGGCCGGCGGACAGGCAGAGATCGCCGGCTCGCGCCAGTCGGTGCGCGTGCTCGGCAATGCGGCAAGCGCGTACGAGCTTTCGCAAACGCAGATTTCCCTTGGTGCAGGGCGCAGCGTGAAGCTGGCGGATATTGCCCGCGTAACGGATAGCTATGGCGAAGTGACCACGCTGGCCAAGGTCGATGGCCGTCAGGTGGTGACGTTCTCGATCACCCGTGCGCGCGGCGAATCCGATGTGCGCGTTTATGATGATGCGGTGGAAATCCTCCGCCAGATCGAGGAAGATAACCCCAATATCAGCTTCTCTCGCCTCTATACCGAGGTCGATTACACCCGCGCCCAGTATGAAAGCTCGATGGCGCTGTTGATCGAAGGGGCATTGCTGGCCGTGGTGGTGGTGTTCCTGTTCCTGCGCGATTGGCGGGCCACGATCATCGCGGCGCTGGCGATCCCGCTCTCCGCCATTCCGACCTTCTGGTTCATGGACATGATGGGCTTCACGCTCAACACCATGTCGCTGCTTGCACTCGGACTGGTGGCCGGTGTCCTTGTCGACGATGCCATTGTCGAGATCGAGAATATCGTGCGCCACATGCGCATGGGCAAGAGCGCCTACCAGGCGAGTATCGATGCGGCGGACGAGATCGGCCTTGCCGTTGTCGCCACCACGTCATGCATTGTCGCCGTGTTCCTGCCGGTTGCGATGATGCCGGGTATTTCCGGCCAGTTCTTCAAGAACTTCGGCGGCACGGTTGTGGTGTCCGTGGTGATGTCTCTCGCAGTGGCGCGCATGATCACGCCCATGATCGCGGCCTATTTCCTCAAGGCCAAGGGGCACGCCGCGCATGGCGAGGGCCGGTTGATGGACCTTTACATGAAGGTTCTGAACTGGTCGATCGACCAGGATGCCTATCGCCGCCGCCTTGGCGAGATCGGGCGCGCGCCGTTTTCCTGGCAGTATGGCCTGTTCGGGACGCCGCTGTTCATCCTGCTTGGAGCTGTCGCTCTCACCGGCGCGGGCGCGGTCTTCTATTACGTGATGACAACGCCGCTGGCCCAGCTGGTGGACCTTGATTTCTGGCACGGCTTCATGCCGTTCCTGCCAGAAACGCTGGGTCACCTGATATCCTTCTTCATCACGCTGGTGATGATGGCCGCCGTCGTGATCGCGGCGGGCATCGCTGCGTGGCTTGCGCCGCTCTTGCTCAAATGGCCGCTCACCGCGTTGACGATGATGGGGGGCAAGGGATTCAGCCAGTGGTTCCTCAACCGCATGGCGCGCATTCGCATCCGCTTCCTCGATCACCGCGTGTGGATGGTGTTGCTGGGCACCGGCTCGTTGGCCTTCTCGGTCATGATCGCCATGAATGTGCCGCAGCAGTTCTTCCCCAACAGCGATGTCGATTCCTCGCGCATCTCCATCTCAATGGTACCCGGCACGACGCTGGAACAGACCGAGGAGGTGGTGGACCGGGTGGTCAACATCATGCGGCAGGAACAGGAAGTGGAGCTGGCGCTTGGTGTTGCCAATGAAGGATCGGGTAACATCAGCCTTGTCCTGCGCGAGGATCGTGAACGCTCGAGCCAGGATTTCGAGCGTGCGATGACGCCGGTGCTGCAGGCGATCCCGGATGCCCGGATCAACTTCCAGAGCCAGCAAGGTGGCGGTGGCGGCACCGGCCGCGAGATATCCATCCTGCTTTCCGGTTCCGATCCGGAACAGCTCAACTTTGCTGCCAATGAACTGGTCGAGCAGATGGCCACGGTGGAGGGCGCCGTTGCCCCGCGCATCGATTATGACCTGCAGCGCCCCGAGCTGATCATAGAGCCGCGTGAAGACCTTGCCGCCAGCCTTGGTGTGAACACGCAGGCCCTCTCGCAAGCGATCCGCATCGCCACGCTGGGTGATATTGACCAGAACGCAGCCAAGTTCTCGCTGTCAGACCGGCAGATCCCGATCCGCGTGCGGCTTGCCGAAGATGATCGTCGCGATGTCGCCACCATCCAGAACCTGCCGGTTCCCACTGCGGCAGGCGGCTCGGTGCCGCTCAGCCGCGTCGCCGATATCTCCTTCGGCATGGGCCCTGCTTCGATCGAGCGTTACAATCAGAACCGCCGCGTATTCGTGGGCGTGGACGTGGCAGATGGCGTCGCTCGCGGTGATGTCTACAGCGCGATCCAGGCGCTTCCCATCCTGCAGAACCTGCCCAATGGCGTAACCGAATCCCCCGTCGGGGCCGATGAGTGGCAGCAGGATCTGCTCGGCAACTTCGTGACTGCCGTGGTCACCGGCCTGTTGCTGGTCTTCTCCGTCCTCGTGCTGCTTTATCGCAGGCTGGTGTCGCCGCTGGTCAACATGGGCTCGCTGTTCCTTGCTCCTCTGGGCGGTTTGCTGCTGCTGTGGGCAGTGGACCAGCCGCTGTCGCTACCGGTGTTTATCGGCATGCTGATGCTGCTGGGGATCGTGGCCAAGAACTCGATCCTGCTGATCGACTTCGCGCTTGAGGAGATGGACGCAGGCAAGAGCAAGTTCGACGCCATTATCGAGGCAGGACACAAGCGTGCACAGCCGATCGTGATGACGACGGTGGCGATGACGGCGGGCATGGTGCCAACCGCACTTTCGCTCTCGGGCGATTCCGCCTGGCGCGCGCCAATGGGCACGGTGGTGATCGGCGGCCTGCTGCTCTCGACCCTGCTCACCCTGCTGATCGTGCCCGCCGGCTTCAGCCTTGCCGATGGCCTCGAAAAGCGCCTTGGCCCGTGGTTGCGTGACAGCTTGCTGACCTACAAGCCCGGCGATGAAAAGGGCCGATCTGCGGAGGCCGCACCCGCCGAGTGACGGGGCGCAGGGCGTGACGGACAAGCCGATCGATCCTCCCCCCTCCGCGAAGGCCCGCCACGGCCTGCTGGTGGAGCCTGACCGCGCGCGGCGCATGCGCATCACCGCCACGCTGATGCTGGTCGCCATGGCAGGGCTGTTCGCACTCGCGCACAGCCAGGAAGGCGTCCATCCGGCGTGGGGCTATGTCATGGCCTTTGCCGAAGCTGCGCTGGTCGGCGGATTGGCAGACTGGTTCGCGGTGACTGCGCTGTTCCGCCACCCGCTGGGCATCCCAATCCCGCACACCGCGATCATTCCCAAGAACAAGGATCGCATCGCCGATACCATGGCGTCATTCCTGCGCCGCAACTTCCTCACGCCCCACGTGGTGGCGCGGCGGATGCGCGACATGAATGTGGCGAAGAGCGCGGGCAGCTTCCTTGTCGAACAGCGTGAGGGTGACCTTGGCCGCGTGCGTGCAGGCGCGGTGGAGCTGCTGGTGGACCTGCTCGAATCGCTCGATCCCGAGCGGCTCGGTAAGCAGGTGCGCAGCGGGCTGGCGCGGCAGGCGGAAAAGCTCGAAGTCTCGCCGCTGCTGGGCAAGATGCTCGAATCCGCCATGGCCGACAATCGCCACCGCCCGCTGATCGATGGCATGGTGCGCTGGGCCGGCCTGACGCTGGAAGACAATGAGGATATGGTCCGCGAGATGATCCGGCAGCGCGCCAATGCCCTGCTGCGCTGGACCGGGCTGGACGAACGACTGTCGAACTCGGTTCTTGATGGCCTCTACAAGCTGCTCGCCGAAATCCTCGTCAATCCCGAGCATCCCTTGCGCAACAAGGCCGAGGAAGGCCTCGCCAAATTCGCACAGGACCTGCAGCACGATCCTGAATTGCGCGCCAAGGTGGAGCGCGCCAAGGCGGACCTGCTGGCCAATCCGGCGCTTGCCGAATGGTGGATGGGCGTGTGGGAACGGCTCCGCCACTCGCTGATCGACATGGCGCGCAATCCCGATGCCGCGATGCAGGGCCAGCTCGGCTCGAGCATTCGCGAACTGGGCGAGACCTTGCGCAGCGATCCCGCGCTGCAATTGCAGGTCAACCGCCTTGCCCGCCGCACCGCCGTGGGCGTGGCGCAGCGTTATGGCGAACAGATCGTGCGGCTCGTTTCAGAGACCGTGAAGGGCTGGGACGCGCAGACCATTACCGACCGCGTCGAGGGCGCAGTCGGGCGCGACCTGCAGTTCATCCGCATCAACGGCACGCTGGTGGGCGGCCTCGTCGGGGTGACGCTCCACGCGATCCTTCAGGTGATCTAGCGACCGAACGGGCGGCTGAGCGCCGGGAAGAAATCCGTCATCCAGTAGCTCGCCATCGGTTCGCCATCGGCATCGAGCGCGGGAGTGAACTCGCCGTTCTCCATGATGGCCTCGCAGATAGCGTCGTTCTGGCGCGCTTCCAGCGTGGGCCAGTGAACGTGGCAGCTGGTCGGCTGGCCGCTGGCATCCACCATCACGCGGAACGGGTTGCTCGCCCCGCCGAACTTGCCGAAATCCTGAAAGCCGACAGTGCCGCGCGGTATCCACTCATAGGCGGGACCCACGGGTGCCGCGCGCCTTGTCATCGTCTGGTGCGCTTCCCAGTCGAGGCCCCAGCTGCGCAGCAGATCGTCGGTGCAGGCCTGCAAGGCCTCGATCGCGCCGCCCAATGAACCGATCTCGATGCGGATCGGCTGCAACAGCCCTTCATTGAGGGCAATCCCGCGGATGGTGGCGGCGAATTCCTGTTCTGCCTCGCGATCGTAAGGCGGGATAACCATGGCCGGCATGTCACCGGCCCCTCCGCCAGGTGGTGGGCCACCGGCGCCCGGGCCTCCACCCGGTCCGGCAGCGAATGCAGCAAAGGGATCAGGTCCGATGAAGATATTGCCCAGGTTGAAGTAAGCCTGCCCGTCTGCTGTCTCGGAACGAACGAACATGGCCGAACGCTGGTCATTCGCGGGAAGGTAGGAATAGCCGATCTGGTCAGCCGTGCGAAATGTGCGGATCGCATCGCTCACCAGCACAAGGCGCACCATGTTGTCCGCCCTGTTCCGCTCCATCGCCAAGGCCAGCGTGCTTTCGCCATCGGTAAATGATCGTGCGAGGCGGCAGGAATCCTCGCCCGCGTCGAGTGCCCATGGGCCGTCACGTTCGAATACGCGCGGCGCCTCCTGAGCGAGGACGGGGCCGGTGGACGCTGCCAGAATGGCCGCAGAAGCGGCCAGTGCGGTGAAATGCCTGTTCATCTCTCTCCCTCCGAACAAGGGAGAGAGGCTATTCAACGCGGCGCGAAGGTCAACCGGCGAATCGCTAGTTTATGTAACGAATTGTCGCCGGTTGGCCTTGCGCCGTCGGTGGGATCAGGCCGCCTGCTTGACCTCTGCCACGATCTTCTTCGCGGCATCGCCCAGATCTTCGGCCGGAACGATCGGCAGGCCGGAACTGGCGAGGATGTCCTTGCCCTTCTGCACATTGGTGCCTTCGAGGCGCACCACCAGCGGCACGGACAGGTCCACTTCCCTGGCTGCTGCCACGATGCCCTCGGCAATCGTGTCACAGCGCATGATGCCGCCGAAGATGTTGACCAGGATGCCCTTCACCGCCGGATCGGACAGGATGATCTTGAAGGCTGCGGTCACCTTCTCGGTGGTGGCGCCGCCGCCCACGTCGAGGAAGTTCGCCGGGAAGGAACCGTTCAGCTTGATGATATCCATCGTCGCCATGGCCAGACCCGCGCCGTTCACCATGCAGCCGATGTCGCCATCGAGCTTGATATAGGCGAGGTCGTATTTGCTGGCTTCGACTTCCATCGGGTCTTCCTCGCTCTCGTCGCGCATCGCTTCCACGTCAGGGTGGCGATAGAGCGCGTTCGAATCGAAGCTCATCTTCGTGTCGAGCACGAGGAGGTTGCCGTCTTCGGTTTCCACCAGCGGGTTGATTTCCAGCATGTCGCAATCGAGCGTGGTGAAGGCGGTGTAGAGCTGCTTGGCGAGCTTCTGCGCCTGCTTGTTGAGATCGCCTTCCAGCTTCAGCGCGAAGGCCATCGCGCGGCCGTGGTGCGGCATGAAGCCGGTGGCCGGATCGATGGTGATGGTGGTGATCTTCTCGGGCGTGGAATGGGCCACTTCCTCGATATCCATGCCGCCTTCGGTGGACACGATCATGGCGATGCGGCCTGAAGCGCGATCCACCAGCATGGAAAGGTAATATTCCTTCGCGATATCAACGCCATCGGTCACATACAGGCGGTTGACCTGCTTGCCTGCTTCGCCTGTCTGGACAGTGACGAGGGTGTTACCAAGCATGTCCTTTGCGTTGGCTTCGACTTCCTCGATGCTCTTGGCGAGGCGCACGCCGCCCTTGGCATCCGGCCCCAGTTCCCTGAACTTGCCCTTGCCGCGTCCACCAGCGTGGATCTGCGCCTTCACCACATAAAGCGGTCCGGGCAGTTCCTTCGCTCCGGCGACAGCTTCTTCCACCGTCAGCGCAGCATGTCCTGCGGGCACGCCGATACCGAATTTCGCGAGCAGTTCCTTGGCCTGATATTCGTGAATGTTCATCGGGAGAGAGACCTTCATCGAGAAAGTGAGAGGAGAAAGCGCGCTAAAGCACCATCGCGGCTTGCTTGCAATGCACCATCGCCGATATCACTTAAGCCAATCATGATTGATCGATTTCGCCTCAGGGATATCTGCGTGGAAGCAGGGCGCATCGCCATGTGCCAGTGGCCGGGCGACGGACACAAGGTCAAGAGCTGGGACAAGGGCGGCAACAGCCCGGTTTGCGATGCCGATATCGAGGTCGATGGCTTCCTCAAGCAGGAGTTGTCTCGCCTGTTGCCCTCGGCTGGCTGGTTGTCGGAAGAGACGGCGGACGATCCAGCGCGACTCGCACGAGACCTCATCTGGGTGGTCGACCCCATCGATGGCACGCGCGATTTCCTGCGCGGGCGCGATGGCTGGGCAGTGTCGGTGGCGCTGGTCAGCGCGGGCCGCCCTTTGATCGGCCTGCTGGTCGCCCCGGCAAGGCGCGAGGTGTGGACCGCCACGGCGGGCACGGGTGCACGGCTCAACGGTGTCGACATCTCCGCCAGCAAGCGACGCGATTTTCCGGGCGCTCGTGTTCCTGCCGATGCGCTGGCGAAGGAGGACAAGGATCTGTCGCTGGTCGACAAGCCCAATTCCATCGCGCTCAGGATCGCCATGGTCGCTGACGACCGGGCGGATCTGCTCGCCACCTTGCGCTGGGGCTTTGAATGGGATGTCGCCGCCGCCACGCTGATCGCGCGCGAGGCAGGGGCGAGGGTAACCGACGCCTTCGGCAAGCCGCTCGCCTACAACAAGCCTGATCCGCGCGCCTTCGGCCTGCTGGTCAGCTCACCCGCGATCCACGGCGACGCAGTCGAGCGCCTTGCGGGAAGGGCGGCAGAATATTCTCAAAAATAGCGAAAGCGCCGGCGGTCGCTATCGTGACCGTTTCCTGCGCTTCGAAGTTGGCTTGGCATGTTTGTCGAGCGACTAGCGAGACCAGCGCATGACCATGCGCCGGCCGGTAGGCCGAGAGCCAAGCGAGCCGGATGGCTCGCGCCCGGCGCTTGAGGGCTGACAAGAAGGGCCAGTCCGGATGGACTGGCCCAACCCAATCAGTAAGCCGCGTTCACGTCTGCTTCGGTGACAGGGGTGATGCGGATTTCCACGCGACGGTTCTGCGAACGGCCGGCTTCGGTGGAGTTGTCTGCAATCGGGTAGTTTTCGCCATAGCCCAGCGTCTCGATGCGAGCGCGCGATACGCCGCGTGAGACGAGGAAATTGGCGACCGCTTCGGCGCGGCGGCGCGACAGGTCGAGATTGTACTGCTCGCTGCCGGTCGAATCGGTGTGGCCCATCACGTCGATCAGCGAGTTGGGATACTGGATCATGCTGTTCGCCACGTCATCCAGCACAGCGCGCATCTGCGGGCTGATGGCCGTGGAATCGACGGCGAAGGTCACGTCAGGCAGGTTCACCAGGATACCGTCGCCCTCGGGCGTTTCGGTCACATCCACACCGGTGCCCGCGGTGGCTTCGTCGAGTTCGCGGATCTGCTGGTCCATGTTGTAGCCGACATAGCCGCCCGCTGCCGCGCCGATGCCAGCGCCCACGATACGGGCCGTCTTGCCGCCAATGAGGCCGCCCAGCAGATAGCCGAGGCCGGCACCGCCGACACCGCCGATGGCGGTGCGCGAAATCTTCTGTTCGCCGGTGTTCGGATCGGTCACGCAGGCGCCAAGCGAGAGCAGCGAGACGGACGCGACGGCGGCAACGATAATGCGGGATTTCTTCATGGTTACATTTCCTCTCTGCCCCGGGGGCTAGTATGGGAACGATGAACGGTTGATGGCTGCAATAACGCCCCTGTTATGCCTATGTTCCGGATAGCCCGAAGCATTATTCTTAGACTCGCGCGCCAAATCTGCTAGCGCAGAATCTCCCATGTCGCCTTTTCCCTGGCATTATTTCGCCGCACTCGCGGGCCTGATCGTCCTCAACGGCGTGTTCGCCATGTCCGAACTCGCAATTGTTTCCGCGCGCCAGTCGCAGCTTCGCATGGCTGCGGACAAGGGCAGCACCAGCGCGCGCATTGCGCTGCGCCTTGCTCAGGATCCCGGCAAGTTCCTTTCCACCGTGCAGATCGGCATCACGCTGATCGGCATCATTGCCGGTGCTGTTTCCGGCGCCACGCTGGGCGGACCAGTGGGTGAGCGGCTTGAAGCGCTGGGCATGGACCCGGAAGTGGCGCAGACATCCGGCTTCGTGCTGGTGATCGTTCTCACCACCTATTTCAGCCTGGTGGTGGGCGAACTCGTGCCCAAGCAACTGGCGCTGCGCGCAGCCCATCCCATTGCCCTGATCATGGCGCGGCCGATGGACCTGCTGGCCCGCGTCGCCGCGCCATTCGTGTGGCTGCTCGACAGCTCCTCCGGCCTCGTCATGCGGCTGATCGGCATACGCAATCGC
Source organism: Alphaproteobacteria bacterium (assembly GCA_030431435.1). GTDB lineage: Bacteria > Pseudomonadota > Alphaproteobacteria > Sphingomonadales > Sphingomonadaceae > Alteraurantiacibacter. Next base: position 15,831 of record JAUIJI010000052.1, read on the forward strand.
GGCGAAGGCGGGCTGACCGCGCAGGAACTGCACATGATCTTTGCCGATGCCACCCATTCGGGCCTGATCGAGGAGCAGGAACGCGCGATCCTCTCCGGCATCATGAAGCTGGCGGAAAAGCCCGTGCGCGAACTGATGACCCCGCGTACCGAGCTGGACTGGATCGATGCCGAAGCGGGCGAAGAGGCGATGTTCGCCACCGTTGCCCGCACCCGCCATTCGCTGCTGCCCGTGGCGGAAGGATCGGCTGACAAGGTGCTGGGCGTGGTCAAGGTGCGCGAATTGCTGGCCAAACAGGTGGCGGGCGAGCCGATTGACCTCGCCACGCTGGCGCGCAAGGCAGAGGTCCTGCCTGACCAGCTTGACGCGATGGATGCGCTGCGCGTGCTCCAGCAATCGGGCACCGGCATGGCCATGGTGCATGACGAATACGGCCATCTTGACGGAATCGTCACCACAGCAGACCTGCTGAGCGCGATTGCGGGCAGCTTCGCCAGCCACCAGGACGAGGATGACGAGCCGCTGGTGGTCGAACGCGCCGATGGCTCGATGCTCGTATCCGGCGCCATGCCCGCTGATGCGCTGGCCGAACAATTCGAAATCGAACTGCCCGACCACCGCGAATTCGCGACGGCGGCAGGCTATGTACTGTTCATGCTCAAGCGTCTGCCAACCGAAGGCGAGTTCTTCACCGAGCAGGGCTGGCGTTTCGAGGTGGTCGACATGGATGGGCGGCGGATCGATAAATTGCTTGTTAGCCGAGAGGGGTAGGGGGATTTTTGTGTTCCGCACGCCCATTCGGGCGCGCGGTCCTCGGGGCTGATCCCTACGTTCGCTTCGCTCCACTGCGGGGCCCCTGCGGGCGGGCGGTCGCCCTTGCGGCCACTGGCGTGACCGTTTCCAGCACTTCATATTTAGCTTGGAATGGTCGCGGCGCGGAACGCGACGCCAGCGCGTGACCACGCGCCGCCCGGTAGGGCGAAAGCCAAGCAGCGCGGATGCGCTGCGCCCGGCGTTTGAGGGGCTAAATCAGGAAGGTATTACGGCCCGCGCAGCTTGCCCGTCACCTTCGGGGGCGGCGATGATGGTGCGGGTCGTGGTGCCCTTGTCCACCGTATAGGTGCCCGGATCGCCCACGGTGGAGCGGATCGATACCTCTGCTTCGCCGGCCTGGCTGAGCGCGCTCGATTCAACGGCGCTGCGGGTCTGCGGCGGGAACAGCGCTTCCAGTGCCTGCTGCGCCGCCGTGCCTTCTGCCGGACGCGGAGCACCGGGAGCGGGCGGAACGATCTGGAAATCGGGCGGGATCACCAGCGGAGCCTGGCGCTGGACGGCATACTCATCGGGCCGGTCACGGCTGGAAATCAGGCCGCCGCCACAGGCAGACAGCATGGCAGCAGTGCTGACGACAAAAAGGATCCGGGTGGAATGGCGCATCAAAATCTCTCTTTCGCGGGTAAATCCGCTCAGGTCTCGTCCTGCTCTGTGGCGGGTTTCTCGCGTATGAACAAGGCGCGGGCAAGCAGAATCACCACTCCGATGGTGATTGCCGCGTCTGCAAGGTTGAAAATCATGAAGGGGCGGAAGTCGCCAATGTGGAAGTCGGCAAAGTCGATCACATAGCCATAGACATAGCGATCGCGGATATTGCCCAGCGCCCCGCCAAGGATCAGGGACAATGCCGTGATGTCCCACCTGTTCACCTCGCGCATGATCCAGATGAACACGCCGAATGCGATCAGCGCGGTCACACCCACCAGCAGCCAGCGCATTTCCATGCTCGATGCCTGGAACATGCCGAGCGAGACGCCGTAATTGTTGACGCGGGTAAGATCGAAGAAGGGCAGCAGCAGGTGCTGCTCGCCCACCTGGTCCAGCCCCAGCGTATCGACCACGAAGCGCTTGAGCAGCTGGTCGAGACCGAAGATCGCCGCCGCAAGCGCAAGGCCGATCAGCCGCATCGGAGTGACAATCGCCTTCACGCGGCGCTGTCCAGCTTGGCGACGACATCGTCGCAGCGGTTGCACAGATCGCCATCCTCGGCGACTTCAGGCAGCAGGCGCCAGCAGCGGCCGCATTTGGCATCGGTGGCCTTGGCGACACTCACGGCATCGCCATCGCTGCGCGATACTGCGCCCGAGATGAACAGGGCGGAGAGGTCTTCATCGGAAAAGCCGTCAGGTACCGCGCTGGCCGGAACGGTGACGACCGCCTCAAGGCTGGAGCGGATGGTCTTTTCCCGCCGCAAGGGCTCGATCGCTTCGGTCACACGTTCGCGCAACTCGCGCACTGCGCCCCAACGGCCCATGTCCGCCGTGGCATGCGGCACTTCGGGCCATTCCAGCAAATGCACGCTCTCGCCATCGGGATAGCGTGTGCCCCACACTTCCTCTGCCGTGAACACCAGCACCGGCGCGGCATAGCGGATGAGGGCATGGAACATCACGTCGAGCACTGTGCGATAGGCGCGGCGCTCAATGCCCGCCGGATCGTCGCAATAGAGCCTGTCCTTGCGGATATCGAAGAAGAAGGCCGACAAGTCTTCGTTGCAGAAATCGACCAGCGCGCGGGTGTAGGTGTTGAAGTCGAAATCCTCGACCGCCTGCTTCATCTTGCCGTCGAGATCGCCCAGCAGCGCGAGCATATAACGCTCCAGCTCGGGCATATCGGCCACGTCCACTGCTTCGGCAGGATCGTAATCCGCCAGTGCGCCGAGCATGTAGCGGAAGGTGTTCCTTAGCTTGCGATACTGGTCCGCCACGCCTTTCAGGATTTCCGGCCCGATGCGGTGGTCTTCGGTGAAATCGACCGAGAGCGCCCACAGGCGGATGATATCCGCGCCGTATTCTTCCATCACCTTGTTGGGGTCGACGGTGTTGCCAACGGATTTCGACATCTTGCGCCCGTCCGCCGCCATGGTGAAGCCGTGGGTGAGCACTGCCTTGTACGGCGCGCGGCCACGGGTGGCGCAGCTTTCCAGCAGGCTGGACTGGAACCAGCCGCGATGCTGGTCCGACCCTTCAAGGTAAAGGTCAGCCGGGCTTGAAAGTTCGGGCCATGTGTCGCTTTCGAGCACGAAGGCGTGTGACGAGCCGGAATCGAACCACACGTCGAGAATATCGACCACGCGTTCGTAGTCCTCGATATTGTAGTCATTGCCGAGCAGCGCCTGTGCGCTTTCGTCAGACCATGCGTCCACGCCCTCGGCGCGGACGGCAGCGATGATGCGTTCGTTCACTTGCCGGTCGCACAGATATTCGCCCGTTTCGCGGTTGACGAACAGCGTGATCGGCACGCCCCATGCGCGCTGGCGGGAGAGCACCCAGTCCGGGCGGCCTTCGACCATCGATCCGATGCGGCGGCGGCCCTTTTCCGGCACGAAGCGCGTTTCGGAAAGTGCCTTCAGCGCGGTTTCGCGCAAGGTGGCGGTGTCCTTCGCGTCAGTCGCGATGGCGAGCGCGCCGCCAATGGCGTCCGGCACAGCTACATCATAGTCGAAGGGCGCAATGGGCTTGTCCATCGGCACGAACCATTGCGGGGTGCAGCGGAAGATCACCTTGGCCTTGGAGCGCCAGCTATGTGGATAAGAGTGTTGATAATCTGTCGACTGTGTTGGCAACGCATTTACCTGACGCAGCGCTTCGCAAACGGGACCCTCGATTGAATTGAAGGTCTTGCTGATAACCGAGCCCTGCAAACCAGGCCAGCCCCAGTCGTCACGGTAGGTGCCGTCGGCTTGAACGGCGTAGACTGGATTGATGCCATGTTCGCGGCACAAAACAAAATCATCTTCGCCATGATCCGGGGCCATGTGCACCAAGCCCGTGCCGGTTTCGGTCGTCACGAAGTCACCGGCCAAAAAGGGCCGATCCTTCGCGAAAAATCCGCCTAAATGGTGCATTGGGTGACGAGCAATTGAGCCGGCGAGATCGGCGCCCTTGCCCGCCCAAATCTCCTTCAACTCGAATATATCGATGCGACCACTATGATATTCGAGGAGACGCTTTGATATCCTATTCAGAAAAGATTGATTACTATTTAAAGTTTCTTTGGCCAGAAGAACAGGTCTTGGAATAAATCTCTTAATGAATTCAGCTTCGCTAGGATCTTTCTCTTGAAACCATTTCGCGATTTGGATTTCGAATAAGCTATACTCAACCTCTGGCCCATAGGCCAAAGCCTGGTTCACCGGGATCGTCCACGGCGTCGTGGTCCAGATCACCGCGTGCGCGCCGACCAGTTCATCGATGGGAGACTCAACAATCTCGAACGCCACGTCGATCTGCGTGCTCGTGATATCCTCGTACTCGACCTCCGCCTCGGCCAGCGCGGTCTTCTCGACCGGGCTCCACATCACCGGCTTGGCGCCGCGATAGAGCTGGCCGCTTTCGGCGAACTTCAGCAGTTCGGCAACGATATCGGCTTCGGCTTCGGGGGCCATGGTGAGGTAGGGGCGGGACCAGTCACCGGTGATGCCGAGGCGCTGGAACTGCTCCTTCTGCACATCCACCCACTTGGCGGCATAGGCGCGGCATTCGGCGCGGAATTCCTTCGCCGGAACCTCGTCCTTGTTCTTCTTCTTCTTGCGGTACTGCTCTTCCACCTTCCATTCGATGGGCAGGCCGTGGCAGTCCCAGCCGGGAATATAGGGCGCATCCTTGCCGAGCAGGCTCTGCGTGCGGACCACCGCATCCTTCAGCACCTTGTTCAGCGCGTGGCCGATATGGATGTCGCCATTGGCATAGGGCGGGCCATCGTGGAGGATGAAGGTCTCGCGGCCCGCGCGTGTCTCGCGCAGCTTGCCGTAGACATTGTCCTGCTGCCAGCGCGCAAGGATTCCCGGCTCCTTCTGCGGCAGGCCGGCCTTCATGGGAAAATCGGTCTTCGGCAGGAAGACGGTGTCCCGGTAATCGCGCTTGGAATCTGTATCGCTCATATGGACGCGCGGCTGAGTAGGTCGCGCGCCCTGCTGCAATCCT